>JBQCIZ010000318.1:0-20897 GCA_051953235.1 Nitrobacter sp.
GCGACCGATGATGCGTGACACAACCGCGTGCAATGATCGACATTGTTCGAGCCGAAACCGGTCCGCACCAGTTTCTGGAACAGATAGGCCTCTTCATTCGAGCCCTTGGCCGAACCGAATCCGGCGAGCGCTTTCGATCCCTTTTCGTCGCGGATTTTCCGCAAGCCATTCGCCGCAATATCGAGCGCCTCCTCCCAGGAGGCTTCACGGAAATGGGTATACGGATTCGCCGGATCGACCTGGTCGTAGGCGTCTTTCTTGACGCCCGGCAGCCGCACCAAGGGCTTCGTCAGCCGGTTGGGGTGGTGGATGTAATCAAAACCGAAGCGTCCCTTGACGCACAGCCGGTTGTGGTTGGCCGGACCGTCGCGGCCTTCGGCATAGATCACCTTCTCGTCCTTGATCTGGTAGGTGACTTGGCAGCCAACGCCGCAATACGGACACAGCGAGTCGACCTTCCGGTCCGGATAGGTCACACGCGTCTGCTTGTCATCGAGCATAACCGCCGGCATCAAGGCGCCCGTGGGACACGCCTGGACGCACTCTCCGCAGGCAACGCAGGTCGACTCTCCCATGGGATCGTCGAAATCGAACACGATCTTGGCGTCGTGGTTGCGGTACGCCATGCCGATGACGTCGTTGACCTGCACCTCACGGCAGGCCCGCACGCACAGGCCGCACTGTATGCAGGCGTCCAGATTGACGCGCATCGCCGGGTGGCTGGCATCGCCATGCCAGCGCTCGGCTGCAGGAAACCGGCTCTCGGTGATGCCGGTCTTCTCGGCCCAATGCCAGAATTTCGAATCGGGATCATGGGAAGTTTCCCGTGCCGGCTGATCGGCGACGAGCAATTCCATGACCATCTTCTGCGCTGCGACAGCACGCTGGCTTGCGGATTTTACCTTCATGCCGACTGTCGGCGTCCGCTTGCAGGAAGCCGCCAGCACGCGTTCGCCCTCGATCTCGACCATGCAAGCGCGGCAATTGCCGTCGGGCCGATAATCAGGGGCCGGCGAATAGCAGAGGTGCGGGATTTCAGTGCCTTGCCGCTTGGCGACCTGCCAGATCGTCTCTCCGGCACGCGCTTCGACTTGCTGTCCATCAAGCTCGAAGGCGATCACCTGCGGACCGTCTCCTTTGCCACCGACCTTGCCGATCAGCTCGCTGTGGGTAACGGTCACGCGGCCGTCGGGCACGTTGCTTCCTCCGGACGCCCCCTTGGCATCATGACCATAGCCCTGCGGCGGTACGTTCTGATCGTTGCTCATACGAAACCTCGTCGGAATTCGTTATGCTCGGCCGCTTATTCGGCAGCCTGGCGCGGACGGAATCCATCCGGAAAGTATTTAATCACGGACGTCAGTGGATTGGACGCCGCCTGACCAAGGCCGCAGATCGATGCATCGCGCATCGCCTGACTCAATTGATCGAGCAGTTCCTTGTTCCACACCGGCTGCTGCATCAGCAGCGCCGCCTTCTGGGTTCCCGAACGGCACGGCGTGCATTGGCCGCAACTTTCGTCCTCGAAGAACTTCATCAGGTTGAGTGCGGCATCGCGAACATCGTCCGCCTGCGACAGCACGACGACCGCGGCCGAGCCGATGAAACAGCCGTACTTTTCGAGCGTGCCGAAATCGAGCGGGATGTCATCCATCGACGCCGGCAAAATCCCGCCGGACGCACCGCCGGGGAGATAGGCCTGGAAGGTATGGCCAGCCGCCATGCCGCCACAGAACTCGTCGATCAGTTCGCCCACGGTAATGCCGGCTGGCGCGAGCTTGACGCCGGGATTCTTGACACGGCCTGACACCGAAAAGCTTCGCAAACCCTGCCGCTCGTTCCGGCCGTGGCTCTTCCACCAATCGGCGCCCTTCTCGACGATGTCGCGAACCCACCACAACGTCTCGATATTGTTGATCAGCGTTGGCTGGCCGAACAGTCCAACCTGGAACGGATAAGGCGGTTTGTGCCTGGGCAGGCCGCGTTTGCCCTCGATGCTTTCAAGCAGCGACGATTCCTCGCCACAGATATAAGCCCCGGCGCCGCGCCGGAGGTGCAACTTTGGACCTCCCGGCGGGAGCTTTGCAATCTCGCGTGTCAAAATCTCCCGGCAGGCCGGATACTCATCCCGGATATAGATATAGACTTCCGGGGCTTCGACGACGTGCGCCCCGATCAGCATGCCTTCGAGGAAGCGATGCGGATCGCGCTCGAGATAGTACCGGTCCTTGAACGTACCGGGCTCGCCTTCGTCGCCGTTCACCGCCATCAGCCGTGGACCGGGTTCACCGAGCACCGCACGCCATTTGCGTCCGGTCGGAAAGCCCGCGCCGCCGAGACCGCGAAGCGAGGCGTCATCGAGCGCCTTCAGCAGATCCTCTCGCGGCAACCCACCTGTACGGACACGCTCCAGCAGCTTGTATCCGCCGCCGGCCAGATAGGCGTCGTAGTCAACGTATTCCGGAAGATGCGTATGCGTATCGCCATTCTTCGCGGCGTCGAGAACGCGCGTCACAGCCGCATAGTCGACGAAGTTGTGTCCAACCTCGGCGGTCGGCGCCGTATCGCATCGGCCGACGCAGGGAGCACGCACCACGCGGATTCCCGGACCAGCGGTGTTTTGAAGGTCCTTCAGCAGTTTCTCACCACCCAGCATCGCGCATGTGAGCGAGTCGCAGACGCGGATCGTCAGCGGTGGGATGTTTGGCTCGCCTTCCTTCACAATATCGAAGTGGGCGTAGAAGGTAGCCGTCTCGAAGACCTCGGCGAACGACAGTTTCATCTCGTCCGCGAGCGCCGCAAGGTGTGCGGCCGAAATTTGATGGTACGTGTCCTGGATCAGGTGGAGATGCTCGATCAGCAGATCGCGTCTCCTCGGCCGGTCGCCGAGTAGAGTCTCGATTTCCTGCAGGGCGACAGGATCGACTTGCCGCCCCTTTGGCGTGGGCTTTGCGCGTTTCCGGCCCTGGCCGGGATGCTCGAAGGCACGCACTTTCTGGACGTCTTGACTCATGGAACCCGGTCTTTCCGCGGATTTGGGCTGCTCAACCAACTCTAATCGCTGGCATGCCAGAGGCAAGCAAATTTAGAACTGGTCCAAACGGAACGTGCCGGTCATTTCGCCGCAAGGCGAGGATATTCATTAATGATTTTCAATTGATCGATCGGTTTTTCCGATCAAAAAAACGATCTTGCGTTCGTCGCGCTGAACGACCTCGACAGTGTCGCCGGTCTCGCGGATCAGGTTCGGTATGTCGATAATCGACAACGGATCGGTGCAATGCACTTCGAGGAAATCACCAGGCGGGGTCGATTTCAGCGCCTTGCGCGTCTTGAGCGCCGGCAGCGGACATTTGAGTCCGGTCAGGTCGAGTTTTGTTGTGGTCATCGCGAGCCGTTCTACAACATGTCGGCATAACTGAGAAAGTCGACACCATCGCCGGGCTCGACCCTGACGATGGTCTCACCGAGTTCAACCAGCCCATCGGTTTCGATCAGCGAGGACAGAAGACCGGCTCCTTCACGGGGAAATTTAACCGCTTCCAGCGAACCATCCGTCGCCGTCCGAAGCGAGGCACGGACGTACTCGCGCCGCCCGCTCTTCTTTTTATAGCTGAAGGCTGCCCGAACCGGCAAAGGCCGTAACGGAACCAGTGTCGCACCCGAAAGCGCCAGCACTGTTGGACGAACGACGTGGACGAACGTCACGAAGCTCGCCACGGGATTGCCCGGCAAGCCAATGAGTGGCGTGCCGTCGATGATCCCCATTGCGACAGGCCGTCCTGGCTTGATGGCCATCCGCCACAGAACCAGCGAGCCGACCTTCTCGATGCCGGCCTTCACGTGGTCTTCCTCACCGGTCGAGACGCCACCCGTTGTCAAGATGAGATCAAACTGTTGCGCAGCCTGCTTCAAGGCGGAGGCGAGCGACGCGCGCTCGTCGCGCAGGATGCCGAGATCGCCGACTTCGCAACCGAGCCTCCGCAACATCGCCATCAGCATGAAGCGGTTGGAATCGAACAACTGGGCATCTGCGCGAGAGGTCCCCGGCGCAGCCAATTCGTCGCCGGTCGAGAACACGCCGACCCTGAGACGCCGCACCACATCGAGCGTTGTCAGGCCAAAAGCCGCGGCAACAGCGACGTCCTGTGGACGCAGGCGCCTTCCTGCCGCCAACGCGACGTGACCGAGTCGGATGTCTTCGCCTGCGGGACGCACGTTGGCGCCGGCCTTCAATCCGGGCGGCAGCACAACCCGCCCAGCATCGTCAACACGGACATCTTCCTGCATGAAGACCGTGTCGGTGCCGGCGGGCATCGGCGCGCCAGTGAATATCCGGACCACATGGCCGGGGCGAGCAACCTCCATTGGCCCACCGGCCTGCACACGTCCGCTGACCGGAAGGACCCTCTCGCGGTCTCGCGGCAGCTCCCCGGCAGACACCGCATATCCATCGACCGCCGAGTTCATGAATGGCGGCAACGGCAGGGGCGCGGCGACATCGCTCGCGAGAATGCGGCCGTCGGCCTCGACCAGACCAACGGCCTCCGTTTCCTTAACGGGCCTGACACGCGACGCAATGATCGCAATCGCCTCATCGACCGACATCATCGGGCCACCGAAGGCGAAACAATCGTCGGAAAGCTGCGCCATGGATTTCTCAACCCTCGGTCAGTGACGAGCGGGCATCGACCGTGCTTATATCCTAGCCGTCGCCATGTGAACCCTTGCGGACACCCAATCTTGACCGATCCAATCGCTGCTCCCCTGATCGTGCCCAATCCCGACGACCCGCGACTGACCGAACGTGTCACAGGCGTCGACCAGACCGGCGCGCGAACAGAGCTCAAGGTGCCGGTCGAACGCCCGCTGACGCTTTATCTGAATGCACAGGAGATCGTCACAATGATGACGATCAACGACTATCCCGAGTATCTGGCGCTCGGCTACCTGCTGAACCAGAATATGCTCAAATACGACGATGTCGTCACCGAGGTCGAATACGACGACGATCTTCAGGTGGTCGTCGTGCGCACGGCGCATCACACGAATTTCGAGGCGAAGCTCAAGAAGCGGACGCAAACATCGGGCTGCGCACAGGGGACCGCGTTCGGCGATCTGCTCGAAGCTGTCGAGAAGGTGGCGCTTCCGAAGGCCGAATTGCGAACGTCATGGCTCTATCGCATGACCCACACGATCAACACGATGCCGTCGCTCTACCTGGAAGCGGGCGCGATACACGGTTGCGTCCTGTGCAGGGAAAGCGAACCGGTTTGCTACACCGAGGACGTCGGCAGGCACAACGCGGTCGACAAGATCGCGGGCTGGATTTACCGCCACGGCGTCGACCCGGCCGACAAGATCCTCTACACCACCGGTCGGCTCACCTCCGAGATGGTGATCAAGACGGTGCGGATGGGCATACCGATTCTCATTTCCCGCTCCGGCTTCACCGCATGGGGTGTCGATCTTGCGCGGCAAGTCGGGCTGACGCTGGTCGGGCGCGCCCGCGGCAAACGCTTCATCGCGTTGTCTGGCGAGACGCGGATCGTCTACGACCAAAACCTCGATTACGTCGAAGAGGAATCCGCGCGACACCGGCGGAAGGGCGAAAGCGGCGATGACTGAGATTTGCGATGACTGAGATTCCCGGCGTCGTGCTCGCTGGCGGCCTCGCGCGGCGGATGGGCGGCGGGGACAAGCCGATGCGCAAGATCGCCGGCAAGACCATCCTTGACCGCGCAATCGTACGCCTCGCGCCGCAGTGCTCCGAATTGATCATCAACGCGAACGGCGACCCGGAACGCTTCGCAGGCTTTGGCCTTCCGGTCATCGCAGACGACGTCGCGGACTATCCGGGTCCCCTTGCCGGCATCCTGGCTGCGCTCGATTGGGCCGCTGCGAACCGGCCGGATGCGAGATGGGTTCTGAGCGCTCCAGGGGACTGCCCGTTCCTGCCCCGTGATCTCGTATCCAGGCTGGAAGCCGCGCGCGCCGCGCAGGATGCCGAACTCGCGGTCGCCGCATCTGGCCCCCAGACGCACCCCGTTGTCGGCCTGTGGAGCGTGGGGCTCCGCCACGAACTGCGTCAGGCTCTCGTTGTTGAAGGTGTGCGCAAGATCGATCGCTGGACGGCACGCTATCGGCTCGTCACCGTGACCTGGCCGACCGAACCGCTGGACCCATTCTTCAACGCCAACACCGTGGAAGACATAGCGGAAGCCGACCGTCTCGCTGCGCTCGATGGCGGATGAAGGACTGCTCACGCCGAAGACAAGGTCGCTCAAAGCATGTTCAAAAGAGTGGTCAGGCGCGAATCGGAGATCCAGTAGATCGTCGCCTGTCCGTCCTTGCGAGAGCCGACCAGCTTTTCCGCGACCAGCTTGGCCAGATGCGCGGACAGGGCTGATCGGCTGACACCGGTGGCCTCCGCGAGATCGCTCGATTTCATCTCGTCGTTCTCCATCAGATGATAGAGGATGAGCAGGCGAGTTTCATTGCCGAGCGCGCCGAACATCCGCGCGAGCGTTGGCGCGCGCGCCGAAAGAAAGGCCGATGCGGGCCGATACCTTCGAGTCCCATCTCGACGGCTTGCAAGGCTCATTGGCGATCCGACGATGATTTGCGCATGAGGAGCATTTCAGCGGCTACTCTGTTCGCGATCAATACAAATAACCCATGCCCGGCCGTTATGAACATGACAAACACGATATCATAGTCTGACACTGTTCTGGCTTCGAGTTATAACCGGCAGACAAAATGCGGCTCAAGACGTGCGTTCGGGTTTCCCATGCAGGACTTCAAACAGACCATCACGAAGTTGACCCCGCTCGCGGACGTCTTCACGACCCTCAAAGAGTTCGCTGAGCCGGTTGCCGCGCGTGACATCCCTGTCGCCGACGCCCTGGGCAAGGTCCTAGCCGCGGATATCAACGCTACGCCGCGCCCCGCGCGGGCCATGGCATTGGCCGATGGCTGGGCTGTTTCCGCCGCCGATATTGCCGATGCAAGCGGCTACGCAACCGTTACACTCGGCAAGAATGCGATATACCTCGAAACCGGCGACGAGATGCCGCCAAGCACCGACGCCATACTGCCACCCGACGCTGTTGTCGTTCGCGACTCAAGCGTCGAAGCGGTTGCGGGCGTTGCCTCAGGCGAGGGAGTCCTCGCAGCGGGTGGTGACGTCGGGGGAGAAAAGCCCCTTTACGTTACCGGGCAACGCTTGCGCGCCAAGGATATTGCCGTGCTTGAGGCGCTCGATATTGCCAATATCAGTACGCGCACGCCGCGCATATCGATCGTTTCGGCGCGCGAAGACGTGCGCCTTGCGCCCGCTGTCCAGTTCATCGCACGCGATTGTGCGGCCCAGGGTGCGACTCGGCAGTTGCTCGGTGGCGCTGATCTCGAGGAGATTTTGAACGCGAGCGCTTCCGACGCCATCGTAGTGGTCGGCGGCACAGGCAGCGGTGCACGCGACGTCAGCATCACTGCACTTGCGCACGCAGGGCGCGTCGCATGTCACGGCATCGGCATCAATCCCGGCCAGAGCACCGCCGTCGGTATCGCCCAGGGCCAAGTGGTGCTGATCGTCCCCGGGCGACTCGATGCAGCGATGGCGGCATGGCTGCTGGCCGGGCGACGCCTGCTCGATTTGCTTTCGGGCTGCATCGATACAGCTGCGGGCTCAAGCTGCCGGCTGACCCGGAAGGTGACATCCACCATCGGCGTCTGCGACTTCGTTCTCGTGCGCGAGGCAGAGGGCGGAGCCATACCACTCGGCGGTCGCCATTTGCCGCTGTCCGCGCTTGCCGGCTCAACCGGCTACTTCACGGTACCCCCCGACAGCGAGGGATACGCCGCCGGCAGCGAGGTCGCCATTCATCGCTGGCCGTAGTAAAAGCACTCATGAACGATCCACATACCCCACAGCAGGCAGCATCCGATCTCGTCGCCAGCATTCGTGCGGCGGCCCGGCAGGAGCAGTTTCTTGAGGTTGTCTCCGCCGAGGAGGCGACGCGGCGGTTCCACGCCAAGATCGATCTCATGCCGCTTGGCGCCGAAGATGTTGCTCTGGGGGCAGCGCTCGGTCGCGTGTTGGCACACGATGTGGTCGCCGGAGTTGATGCCCCTCCCTTTGACCGCTCCAATGTCGACGGCTTTGCCGTGCGCGGTGCCGACACCGCTGGCGCGACCGAGACGAACCCGAAGACGCTCACGCTCAATCACGAAGTGATCGCTTGCGGTCATGCGCCGGCTATTGAAGTCCGCGCCGGCTCGGCAACGACCATTGCAACTGGCGGCGTCATTCCGCGCGGTGCAGACGCAGTGGTGATGATCGAGCATACCGAACTGATCGAAGGCGGCGCGCCGGCGATCGAAGTTAGACGCGCCGTAGCACCGGGACAATTTGTCTCCTATGCGGGATCCGATATCGCACGCGGCGAAACATTGCTTCGCCGCGGGACCGTCGTCGCCTCGCGCGAGATCGGTATGCTTGCAGCGTGCGGACTTTCGTCCGTCGCCGTGGTACGATGGCCGAAGATCGCCGTACTATCGACGGGTGACGAACTCGTCGCGCCCGGTCAGCCGCTGAAACCCGCCGGCGTCTATGACAGCAATGGCGCAATCATCGCCGCGGCCGTGACGGAAGCAGGCGGGGAACCCGTCATGTTCGGTGCGTTCGCCGACGACGAAGCAGCGTTAGAGACAACTCTGCGCGGAGCGCTCGAGCAATGCGACATGGTCGTGCTATCGGGTGGTACCTCCAAGGGCGCAGGCGATCTGTCGCATCGCGTTGTGTCGAAGCTCGGCATACCCGGCATTCTCGTGCATGGCGTCGCGCTCAAGCCCGGCAAGCCGCTCTGCCTTGCCGCAATCGGCGACAAGCCGGTGATCGTATTGCCTGGATTCCCAACCTCGGCGATCTTCACCTTTCATGCCTACGTTGCACCCGTGATCCGCGCGCGCGCCGGCTTGCCGGCCGATATCGCGGAAACCGTGAAGGCGCGTGTGCCCGTCCGCATGATCTCAGAGCTCGGCCGCAAGGAATTCGCGCTCGTCGCGCTGGTGCATGGGGAGGACGGCACCGTTGCCTTCCCGACCGCCAAGGGATCGGGCGCCGTAACGAGTTTTTCCCAGGCTGACGGATTCATCGAGATCGACGCGCTCGCCTCATCGCTCGATGCCGACACCGAAGCAGAGGTGACGCTGATCGGCGGCGCGGCCCATGCCCCCGACCTCATCATCATGGGCAGCCACGACATCGCGCTCGACGTCGTCACCGGTGCGTTGTCGGAGCGCGGCTTTCGCGCGCGCGTCATCGCCGTCGGCAGCCAGGGTGGCGTCTCGGCGCTGAAGCGCGGCGAATGCGATATCGCACCGGTTCATCTCGTCGACCCCGAAACCGGATACTACAATACGCACCTCACCGATCGGGATCATGAACTGGTGCAGGGCTGGCAGCGCAGCCAGGGCATCATGTTTCGCAAGGGCGATGTGCGGTTCGAAGGCAGGACTGCGCAGCAGGCGCTTACCGCCGCGCTCGCGGACGCGTCCTGCCTGATGGTCAATCGCAATGCTGGTTCGGGAACGCGCGTGCTGATCGACAAGCTGCTGAACGGCGCGCGGCCGCCAGGCTATGCCAATCAGCCGAAGTCGCATAACGCGGTGGCGGTCTCGATTGCACAGAAGCGGTCGGACTGGGGGGTGGGAATTGAACCGGTGGCGCGTCTCTACGGGCTCGATTTCATTCCGGTATCGCCGGAGCACTTTGATTTTCTAGTCGCCACGGCACATCGCAACCGGCCGGCGGTCAAGGCATTCCTTGAAGCCCTGGAAGATTCCAGAATACGCAAGGACATTACTGCGCTCGGAATGCGCTTTTCGGACTGAACGCGCCGCCCGCTAACCGACTGGACTGTGCTCTGGGCTCGCGTCTGTCAGGCGTTGGGATCATTCGCGTTCGGATAGAAAAGCTGCTGGCCGTTGATCTTGAATCCGGCAATTGCGCCCTGCCCCTCCGGCGAAATCAGCCAGTCTATGAAACGCTGGCCAGCTTCCTTTTTCACTGCGGGATGCTTGGCCGGATTCACCAGCATCACGCCGTACTGATTGAACAAGCGCTTGTCGCCTTCGACGAGAACGGCGAGATCGCTGCGATTTTTGAAGGCCAGCCATGTGCCCCGATCCGAAAGCACATAGGAATTTGATGCTGACGCCATGTTCAGCGCGGCCCCCATGCCCTGACCGATCTCCTTGTACCAAGGGCCGTGGTCTTTCGCGATGTCGATGCCGGCGCCCTTCCAAAGCTTAAGCTCGGCGATATGGGTACCGGAACGATCTCCTCGCGAGACGAACGGGGCGCCCTTCATCTTTATCGCCTGAAGGGCCGCCGCAACGTCCTTGCCCTTGATCCCCGCGGGATCGTCCTTGGGTCCAATGACGACGAAATCGTTGTACATCACGGGATAGCGTTTCACGCCGAATCCTTCAGAAAGAAACTTTTCTTCAGCCGATCTGGCATGAACGAACACCACATCGGCGTCACCGCGGCGCGCTGTATCGAGCGCCTGTCCGGTGCCCTGAGCCAGTACTTTCACCTCGACGCCGGTTTTTTGTTTGACGATCGGTAGCAGATAGCCGAACAGGCCGCTGTCCTGCGTGGATGTCGTCGATGCAACGACAATCGTCTGATCCTGCGCCAGGACCTGAGTATTCCCCACGGACAGCACAACGGCTGCAAACAGAGTGAGCGAGGTGAGCCAACGGTTCATATTTGTCTCCCGGGTAGCAATGTATCGGTGCAGCGCTCAGCGCCCCATCAGGATCCGACTGAAGGAAAAGCTCAACGCGCTTACGGTCGTCGAAAGGATCACAAGGATGATGCCAAGGGCAAGCGCAAAACTCAAATCGCCTTTACTGGTCTCCAACGCAATAGCCGTTGTCATCGTGCGCGTGTGATCCCTTACGTTTCCGCCGACGATCATGATAGCTCCCACCTCGGCAATGGCCCTGCCAAATGCTGCAAGGAAAGCGGTCAGCAAACCTTCACGGCCAATACGCATGACCGTGCGCGCGGCTCGCGCGCGTGAGGCGCCGTCTACAAGGAGCGCATCGCCGTAGGTAGCCCATACATCGACAATCGTCCTATGGACGAGAGCAACGACGATGGGCACGCCGAGAATTGTTTGCGCGATGATCATGGCCATAGGCGTAAACAAGATCCCGAGCGACCCGAGCGGTCCGGACCGGGACAACAGGATGTAGACCGCAAGGCCTATCACGACCGGCGGCAATCCAAGCAGCGCATTGGCGACAACGACGAAAGCCGTCTTGCCGGGGATGCGAGAAATGGCCAGGGCCGCGCCGAGAGGTGCTCCGATCGCGAAAGCGATGAAGCTGGCCGTCAGGCTCACTCCCAGTGAGAGCGCAACAATCTCGCGCAGCTCTGTATCAGCATGGCCGATAAGGCTAATGGCCGTCTCGATTGCCTTGGCGAAGTCGTTCATTCTGCCTTCCTACGCCATGTCGGCGAGGATGCAAAATCGCCGCGGTCGCACCGCTATCTCGCAAGGATCCACCGTTTCCCGGCCGCATCCGGATCAACAGCGCCAGGCGACAATTTCCTCGGTTGCTGCTTCCGGCATGCTGTGACACCATCCGGGTATCGATTTCATGACCTTTCAGATGCCCTATGCCGCGCCGGAAATTTGCCTGGGAAAAGCTATCGGACGCGGAGTTGTTGACACGCCGCCTCAGCAGTCTGAAGGTTGGTCTCAAGGATACCTGGCTCGCGGATTGTCTTGCGACGCTGCATGAAGAACTTGAGGAACGGGGGATTCGGCTACGGCCGCACGCATGGATCTCCAGCGAATGGTTCAGTCCGGCCAACTCACCCGGCATCGCCATTCCGTTCTATCTCACGCATCCTCGTCTGATGAAGATCGAGAAGAAGATGATGCTGGAGGTCGAAGGCGGCACCTGGTCCGAGTGCATGGCAATCCTCCGCCATGAGGCAGGCCATACGATGCAGCACGCCTATCAGCTCCAGCGACGCCGCCACTGGCAGCAGTTGTTCGGCCCATCCTCGAAACACTACCCGCGCTATTATCGGCCCAATCCAGCCAGCCGGCGGTACGTCCAGCATCTCCGTCTCTGGTACGCGCAGAGCCACCCTGACGAGGATTTCGCCGAAACCTTCGCCGTGTGGCTGCGGCCGCGTTCGAATTGGCGGACGCGTTATGCCGGATGGCCGGCGCTGAAGAAACTGGAATATGTCGACGAACTGATGGGCGAGATCGCCGGGAAGAAGCCGCTGCTGACGACACGGGAGCGCGTCGAACCCCTGAGTGAGCTCAGCCAGACGCTCGGCGAGCACTACCGGAAAAAGCAGGCCTTCTACGCCTTCACGCCCCCGAAAACCTACGACCGCGATCTCTCCCGGCTGTTTTCCGCCGACCCCCGGCATCACCGGTCGCAACCGGCGTCGAGCTTCATCCGGCGGCACCGCGCCTATATCCGGCAGCTCGTTGCGCAGTGGACCGGCGAGAACCAGCTCACCCTCGATGCCGTGCTGGACGATATGATCTCGCGCTGCCGCGAACTCGATCTTCGCGCCGTCGGCTCCGAACGGAAGCTCGTGATGGATTTCACCGTGCTGCTGACAGCCAAGACCATGCACGCACTATTCGGTCCGTCGCGACGCAAATGGATCGCCTTATGAGCAAAGGGGTCGCGCTATGAGACGCTTGCGAATCCTCGTGCTGATACATCCGGACTTCATGCCGCCAGACTCGACCGAGGGATACACTGCGCGGGAAATCAATGTATGGAAAACGGAATACGATGTCGTCAGCACCTTGCGTGCGGCGGGCCACGATGTTCGTCCGATCGGCGTGCAGGAGGAAATCAAGCCGGTACGCGACGAGATTGAAAATTTCAAGCCGCACGTGGTGTTCACGTTGCTGGAAGAATTTCATTATCAGACCGCGTACGACCAGCACATCGCAAGCTTTCTCGAATTGATGAAGGTCCCTTATACGGGCTGCAATCCGCGCGGCCTGGTGCTGGCGCGCGGCAAGGATCTGTCGAAGACGCTGGTGCACCATCGCCGGATCGCGGTTCCGGCTTTCGCCGTGTTTCCGATGCACCGCAAGGTCAAGCGGCCGCCGCGCCTGGCGCTGCCGCTGATCGTCAAGAGCCTGAACGAGGATGGATCACACGGCATTTCGCAGGCGTCTATCGTCGACACGGACGAGAAACTCGCCGAGCGCGTTGCCTTCATCCACGAGCGGATCGAAACCGCCGCCATCGCCGAGGAATTCATCGAGGGACGGGAGTTGTACGTCGGCGTGCTCGGCAACAATCGACTAAAGGCCTTACCGGTGTGGGAATTGAAATTCGGCACCATGGGCGGCGCCCACCAGATCGCCACCGAGAAGGTCAAGCACGACACCAGTTATCAGGAGCGCGTCGGGATCGTGGACGGGCCGGCCAAAGGGCTGCCGCCGGAGGTCGCCGACCGCATTCAACGAACGGCGAAACGCATTTACCGCACGCTGGGACTCGACGGATATGCGCGCATCGATTTTCGTCTCTCGGCCAACGGGATTCCATATTTCATCGAAGCCAATCCCAATCCCGAGATTGCGAAGAGCCAGGAGTTCGCCACAGCCGCACGGCATGACGGCCTCAACTACCCCGAGCTATTGCATCGCATTCTGGCCCTCGGAATCAGACGGGCGAAAGCAGGCGCATCCATAGGCTGACGGGTGATGCAGGGAAAGAGTTGCTGAACCTGCAATGCCGGGCCAGTCAATCGCAACAGCTTCTTACCGATCTCGACTATCGCAAGAAGATCCTGTGGCTTTAAACGTTTGGCTGGCAGACCGCTTTTCGCGATCTGCCAGCCCAACGACGCATGATCGAAATCCCTGGCTATTTGCGCAACGCAGCCGCTGCCTTCAGGATCGGCAATCCCGCCTTGATGTCGGCAGCGAGATCGGGAACCTTGTCATAGGCGCCACCCGCCACGAACACTTCCGCCGTCTTCGTCAGCGTGTTCGTCGTGGTGCCATCAGACATGTCGGAGAGCGCCTGCTTCAAGGTCTGGTAGTCGCGCAGCCCCAGCGTGTAGCGCGCCTTGGCTTCGTTTCCGTCGATGCCGACATCCTTGTAGTATTCGAGCAGGTATTTCAGGGCCTGATCCTTGTTCGCCATGATGAATTCATTGGCGCGGTAGGAGGCCTCGACAAAGCGCGCGGCGGCATCCGGCTGCTCGGCAGCAAACTTCTTGGTCACGATGTAGGGATCGATCACCGAGGTCTTGGCGACGGCACCGTCGCAAACGACCTCGAACTTCTCCTTGTCGTTGACGATGTCGAAATCCGGCGAGGAGTCCGTGGTGCCCGAACTGACATCGCCTGACTGCAGAGCCTGACGCGTGACCGGCGGATCGAGCGGAACGACCTTCATCTGATTGGGGTCGACGCCGAAATGCTTGGCGCAGGCGAACAGGACCTGACTCCAGGTGCTGTTCGGCACAGTGCCGATCGGCTTGGTCTTCAGTACTTCGGCAGGACTCGATCCCTTGAGCGCGGCCTTGCGCATCACGAGCTTGATGTTGCGGTCTTCCTTCATCATCGTCCCGACCGTGGTCAGGCCGAACTTCGCCCATCCGGTGATGGCCGGCGGCGAGCCGGTCCAGCCTGCCTGCCAGTCGCCGGCGGCGCCCGACGCCAGCGCCGCACCGCCGTTCGGAAAATACTGGATTTTCACGGTCAGCCCGCGATCGGAGTAATAACCGAGCTTGTTCGCGAGCCACATTGGGAAGCCGGCCTCGTTCGGCTGGCTCGACAGCACGATCGGCTTCTTGTCATCCGCTCCCGCAGGCGCGGTGACTGCGCTTAGTCCGGTCAATATCAGCGCCACGACCGTGGCCTGAACGGCTTTCGATGCAATCATGATGTCCTTCCTCCCTTTACACTATTCGTTGACGTTTATTCGCGCGCGACGTCACGTCATTCGCGCACGATCTCGCTGCGGACGAGTTCCCAGATGTGCCTGCGAACTTCGTTGAAATCCCGATGGTTGCCGGCGTCCTCGATTTCCCTGCCGCGCCAGGCCGCATCGCGGGGAATGGCGATCTCGGCCTTGATGCGACCGGGCCGGCGCGACATCACCACCACCCGGTCACCGAGGTAAACGGCCTCCTCGACGCTGTGAGTGATGAAGAGAACGGTGTAGTTCATCTGCCGCCGCAGCCGTGACACTTCTTCCTGCAACACCGTTCGTGTCTGCGCATCGAGCGCGCCGAACGGCTCGTCCATCAGCAGGATTTCCGGGCGCACCACCAATGCGCGTGCAATGGCGACGCGCTGCTGCATGCCGCCGGACAATTCGCTCGGATAAGCGTGGCGGAACTGCTCCAGACCCATCAGCGCAAGCTGCTCCTGCACCCGCGTTTCGCGCTCGGGCTTGTCGATCCCCGCGACACGCAAGCCGAACTCGATGTTCTGCGCCGCCGTCTCGGACGGAAACAGTGCAAATCGTTGAAAGACGACGCTGCGCTTCGGTCCCGGAGCGCCGGCGGGACGTCCGTCGACAAGAATATCGCCGGTGCTCGGCTCCGTGAGGCCTGCCGCGATCATCATCAAGGTCGACTTGCCGCAGCCGGACGGGCCGACGACAGTCACGAACTCGGCCTTTTGAATCGCAAGGTCACATTCCGTGAGCGCAACGACCTCGCCTCGCCGCGTCTGAAATTTTTTCGACACGCCGCGCAATTCCATCTTGGGCAGCGCCGGCGGCGCATCCGGAACCACGGACCGGGTGTCTGCTCTCTCGATCATGTCAAGCCTTGCTTGCATCGGCCGTCCGCCAGGGTAGTGCCGCGCACTGCAACCAGCGCACACCGGAATCGATCAGGACGCCCAGCAATCCGATCGCGATGATACCGACGAAGACGGTTGCAACGGAATCGTTGGCCTGCCCCTGCGAGACGAGGAAGCCGAGACCGACCTTGCCGACCACAAGCTCGGCACCGACCAGCGCCATCCAGCCATTGCTCACGGCGATGCGGATTCCCGTAAAGGCGTCATGAGCCGCCACCGGCAGCACGACCTTGCGCAGCGTCATCCAGGAGCCTGCGCCGAGCGTGCGCGATGCCTGCACCAGCACCTTGTCGACCTGACTGACACCAAGCTGCGTGTTGATCACGCAGGCCGGAAATGCGGCGACGAAAACCACCAGCGCCTGCGTCAAGGTCGATGCGCCGAACCAGAGAATTGCGATCGGCACCCAGGCAAAGGGCGGAATGTAGCGCAGCAATTCGAATGCGGGCGTCAGGGCCGCGCGGACCGGTGGCAGCCATGCGAACAGCACACCGAGCGGCAAACCAAGCCCAATCGCCGCCAGCACGCCAAACGTCCAGCGTTCGAGCGAGGCCGCCGCGTGGCCGAACAAGTCATGGCCGCCGAACGGCGTGGTCGCGAGCACGAAGATGCGCTCCGCCAACACGGAGGGTGACGGCAGCAGACGCGGCGCGACCAGGCCAGTGCCGCTGGTGACGATGAACCAGACGATCAGCAAAGTACCCAGCGAACAACCGCCCCAGACCAGCGCCGAGTTGCCGGCCAGTTCGATCCGCGAACGTGGACGATGTGTGGTCGCCATCGCCATCACGCGGCCTCCCGTCGCGACCATGGCGCCAGCACGCGCGCCGCCACCTGCATCATGAGGGACAGCAACGCACCGAGTACGCCGATGGTCGCCATCGCCACCAGCAGGATGTCGGTGTCGAGCGTGCGGGACGCATTCAGCGCGACGTAACCAAGACCGGATGACGCCGCGAGCAGTTCCGCTGCGATCAGCGTAGTCCAGGCATTGCCGAGCGCGATCCGCGCACCCGCGATCAGCGTCGGCAAGGCCGTCCGTGCGACGACGCGCGCCAGCACGATGCGATCGCTGGCACCCAGAGTGCGCGCGGCCTGTATCAGAACGGGATCGATCGACACCACGGCCTGCATGGAATTCATCACCCATGGCACAAGCGCCGCGACGAACACGACCGACATCCGTGCGCCGGGGCCGATCCCGAGCCAGATGATGGCAAGCGGAATCCATGCCAGCGGCGGCACCGGCCGGACGAGTTGAAACACAGGGAAGACAATCCAGCGCAGACGCCGCCACCAGGCCATCGCGATGCCGAGCGGAAGACCGACGATGGCGGCCAACAGCCACCCGCCGAGGACGACGCCGAGACTGGAGAGAATATGCACGTAGAACGGATTGCCGAGATAAGGCCTGCGCAGCAGCCGCCACAACGCATCCAGGAATGCTTGCGGCGACGGCATCAGCAGTGACGAAACAGGGCCACCTTCGCGCGTGAGCCACGCCCAGACCGCGATGAAAAATAAAGACGCGCCAATGCCGATCGCGACAACCGCAATGGGCGACGGCTCGCGACGCCAGACAGACGTCGTCCGCCTGCGACGCGCGGCCGGCGCTCGCGTAGCAAAAGCATCGGCCAGCGCCGTCACGGATGGTTCCTGACCGCCCGGCCGAGACAGGTTTGGATTGGACGATGTGTCACACGGGCCTCTTTTACTCGCGACCTCCGCTAAGGTTGGCAGCTTGGCGTGACAGCGTCAAGTTATTTGCTGAAAATAACATGAAAAATGTGATCTTCACAAAATTTCATGTTACATAGTCTTTGGTTGTATGTTAGAGCGCCCCATGAACCCGGAGGGATAGCCACATTGCGCAAGCCGAACGGAGAGAGCGACATCGGAGCCCAGTCGGCGCGGCGCACCCGGATTCGCGAGGAGGCGCTGGCCCATGGCTATGTGTCGATCGACGCGCTCGCCGCGGCGCTCAACGTCAGCGCCATGACAATCCATCGCGATCTCGATTCCCTTGCATCCGAGGGTTGGCTTTTGAAGGTGCGCGGCGGCGCCCGCATTCATCCGGCCGCCCTGCTCGACACCACAGTTCGCTCGCGCGCCGAACGCAACGTGCCAGAGAAGCGCGCCATCGCCGCGCAGGCCCTAACCCATGTGCGGCAGGGTCATGTGGTGTTTCTCGACGAGAGCACCTCCGCAGGCGCCATGATCGAGGGCTTGCCGGAGCGCGGCCCGCTGACGGTGGTGACGAATTCGCTCTCCGCCATCACGCGCCTGTCGGGAGAGCCCGGCATCGATGTTATCTCCACCGGCGGCACCTTCCGGCATGGCTATGACGCCTTCTTCGGGATGATCGCAACCGATGCAGCAAGCCGGCTGCAGGCGGACATTCTCTTCATGTCCACCACGGCGATTGATCGCGGACAGTGCTGTCACAAATCCGAAGAGACAGTGTTGTTCAAGCGCGCGCTGATGAAGTCGTCCGCGTTCAAGATTCTGCTGGTCGATCATTCGAAATTCGGATTGCGTGCCTTGCACCGGCTCGCGCCAGTGGCGGATTTCGACCTGATCATCGTCGATGACCGGATCAGCCCGACGGATCGGGCCGATCTCGAGGCGCTCGGCGTCACCGTCGAAGTTGCATCCATGGATGACACTGTCGTCACCCAGCGTACGGGTTGATGGCGCTGTGACCGTCATTGCGATCGATGCCGGAACTTCCACCATCAAGGCTGCAGCCTTCGATCGGCGTGGCCGCGAACTGTTCGTGGCACGCCGGGAATCCATCGTCGAGCGGCCGCGCGCGGGCTGGGCCGAACAGGACATGCTGCTGGTGTGGACTCGCGTCTGCGACGCCGTACGCGAAGCCGTGAAACATGCTGGGAGCGTCGAGGCAATCGCCATCACCGCGCAAGGTGACGGATGCTGGCTGATCGATGCAGCGGGAAATCCAGTCGGCCACGCCATGTTGTGGAACGATGCGCGCGCATCCGACCGTGTGACGGCATGGACTACGGATGGCACTATGGCGCGCGGCTATGCCCACAACGGCTCCGTCACCTTTCCGGGACTCGCAAATGCGCTGCTGCACTGGATGCAGGACAACCAGCCCGATCGTCTTGACCGAAGTGCCTGCGCCCTGACCTGCGGAAGCTGGATCTTCTACAAGACGACCGGCGACATCAGGGCCGAACTGAGCGATGCCTGCGCGCCGTTCGTTGACGCGCGTACGGCGGCTTATTCCGATGATCTGCTCACAATCTACGGTCTCGCCGCGCAGCGGAGACTGCTGGCCCCTATCAAATCCGGCCCGGCGCGTCTATCGGCCGAAGCAGCGCAACACATGGGGTTGCCGACAGGGCTTCCTGTCGTGCTCGCACCGTACGATGTGCCGTCCGCCGCGCTCGGTGTCGGTGCGCATGAGGCAGGCGATGCAATCGCCGTGCTGGGAACGACCTTTCTCTGCGGCGCCGTGACAGGTCAGCCAGCGATCGCGGACGAACCGTCCGGCTGCCTCGTGACGCTCGGGCTGCCGTCGCGCTACCTGCGATTTCAGCCGACGCTTGCCGGCATGGAGGTCGTTCACTGGGCGGCGCGGATGCTTGGCCTGGCCGATGCACGCGATGTGATCGCGCTCGCGGCCGAGGCGCCGCCCGGCGCCAACGGCGTGATCTTCCTGCCTTACCTCTCGCCAGCCGGCGAGCGCGCGCCGTTCCTCGATCCGGCCGCGCGCGGAAGTTTTTGCAACCTGTCGCTCGCGCATTCGCGCGCCGATCTTGCGCGCGCGGTCGTCGAGGGTCTTTGCATGGTGATCCGAGACTGCCTCGCAGCGACGGGCGTGCATCCGTCCGAGTTGCGGCTGAGCGGTGGCGGCACCACGTCGCCAATGTTCTGCCAGATGGTTGTCGATGTTACCGGCGTGCCGGCACAGCGTGTGGCCTCATCTGAACTGACGTGTCGCGGCGCGGCGCTGTACGCACTGCTGACGCTAGGCGACTTGTCCGCTCCCTCCGGCTGGGATGCCCCAGCCACGGATCGCTGGTCGCCTGATCCCGCGCGCAGTGCATTCTACGCATCGCACTTCACGGAATTCCGCAGACTTCGCGAGATTGCGCGGCAAGGATGGCGTAACGAAACTACGCCGACAGGATCACGCTTATGAGCGCTGGATCCGACATCTGGATCGGCATCGATCTCGGCACGCAAAGCGTTCGTGCCCTTGCCGTAACCAGCGATGGCGAGATCAGATCAAGCGGTCAGGCGCCGCTGACAAGCGATCGTCGCGACACGCGCCATGAACAAAATCCGGATGAATGGTGGTCGGCTGTCGGACTCGCCTGTCGCGCTGCCACGAGCGGGCTTCGCACCACCGACCGTGTGCGGGCGCTGTCGGTGTGCGGCACATCCGGCACCGTTCTACTCGTCGATGCACAGGGCAACGCACTCACAGCGGGCCTGATGTATGACGATGGACGTGCCGCCGACGAAGCCGTGCGCGCCAACGCGCTTGGACATCCGCTCTGGATGCGGCTCGGCTATGGCGCTATTCAGCGCGTCTGGGGCCTGCCGAAATGGATGTGGCTCGCCGCCCATCACAAGAACCAGCCGATCTACCTCGCGCAGCAGGCCGACTACATCACCGGACGTCTCGCCGGCCGCCGCACCGCCGCCGACCTCAGCAACTCGTTGAAATCGGGATGCGACACTATTGAAGGGCGTTGGGACACGGCGCTGATGGAATCGCTGGGACTGGCGCCCAATCGCCTGCCCGCTCTTGTCCGGCCGGGCACACAAGTCGGCACTGTTGATCGCGCGGCCGCCGCGCATACCGGCCTTCCGGAAGGCGCGCCGATTATTGCCGGCATGACCGATGGCTGCGCATCGCAGCTTGCATCAGGAGCCGCGACCTCCGGAAGTTGGAACAGCGTGCTCGGCACGACGCTGGTCATGAAGGGCAAAAGTCCCACCTTGATTCACGATCCCGGCGGCGTCGTT
>JBQCIZ010000319.1:0-2156 GCA_051953235.1 Nitrobacter sp.
GAATGCCCATCAGGTTGATTTCCTTGCCGAACAGCCAGCGCGCATCGTATTCGCGAAAGCCGGTCGCCTTCACCATCGGCTCGGATTCATAGGCATAGGTATTCGGCACAAGAACGGGCTTGGGCTTCGGAAACATGCGGACAGCCTCTGGAAAGGGTTTTTCGCGATAACGTCCTGCAGCCATAACGAATGCCATGGCCGCTGGAAAGGCGGGAGCCAGTCTATGGGCGACAATTAAGGCATAATCGCAACGGCAGGGCGGCGTACGCACGCAACCCGATCAACGATGGCCGGGACCTATTGTTCCAGCACCATCTGGCCGTTGGCGTATTCGAAGCGCTTCAGTTTGGACAGAAAGGACAGACCGAGCAGGTTCTCGGATAATGCCTCGTCGGGCAACACCATGGCGTCGACATCGCGCACGATGAGTCCGCCGACGTCGACCATGGCGAGCCGTGTGCGCGCGGCCTTGATCTTGCCGTTGGCTGTCGTCACCAGCGCGGTGTAGTCGTTGCGCGTCGGCCGCACGCCGATCTGCGCCGCCGACGTTTCGTTGAGGGCGATCACCGAGGCGCCGGTATCGATCATGAAGCCGATGCGCTGGCCATCAATCCTGCCGTCGATCCGGAAATGCCCGCGTCCGTCGCGCGCGACGCTGAGACTCCGGCGCCCCGCCTGCGCATTGTCCTGCATCGTTTCAAACGCAGTCTGCTGAACGGGTGTCGCCCTGGCTGCGGTTGCCGTCATCTTGTCGGCCACCTGCGCCATGTAGGTGCCGGCACCGACCAGCAGCGCGGCAAAGATCATCAGATTACGCATCACGCATACTCACTGACAGATCACGACAGGTCGCGATCTCACCACAGGCACCGGCCGGCCGCGATCGGCGGCGACATGAAGTCTGCTATTTTGGCGAAAAGGATGAGTGAAGCGTTAACGCGGGCGATTTCCGGCAGCCGTAGCGAGTCATCCGGACGGCTCCTAGCGCCCGTTTTCAGTGGTCAGCGCGAATGCCCTGACCGCATATCGCCCCCGGATCAGCGCCAGAAGATCGACCGGCGGCGCCGCCCGTTCGGCCCGCCGCCACGAGATATCGAACGAACAATCGATCGCTCCGTCGTCGCGCCGCTCGGCTTCCGCGAACCGGGCGCGATAGCCGAGTTCGCCGGTCAGACGCGGCAGTTCTGTGATCGCGCGCATTTCGTCGTCGCCGATGACCGTCAGCCTCGCGCGGTGCTCGCGGGGGATGGCGCGGTCCACCCATTGCAGCGCCCGCAGGGTGATGACGGCAAGGGCTGTGGCCACGATGCCAAGGACGATCTGCCCGCCGCCGAGGCACAGGCCGATCACCGTCATCAGCCAAAGCGTTGCGGCTGTGGTGACGCCGGTGACGAGATCGCCCTTCTTTACGATCGTTCCGGCGCCGATAAAGCCCACGCCGGTGAGAATGCCGAGCGGCAGACGCATCACATCCATCACAGCAAACGACCCTGGCGTCTTGCCGCTCACTGGCAGCAAAATATTGGTCTGGATCATCGCGACGGCGGCGGCGAGCCCGACCAGAATGGTGGTGCGAAATCCCGCCGCATGTCCCCGCGCACCCCGATCGAAGCCCACAATGGCGCCGGCGGCCATCGTCAGGGCAATACGGATCGCGATGTCGGGCCAGGTCGGCTGCAGGGGCATGTCCATGGGAGGGCCTCGGATCGGAGACCGTCATTCAACGTTCCCGCGCTGACGCGAGTTCCCCGCTGGAACAACGCGGACGTCAGGTCCCGCGCGGCTTGACCCGCCGCGTCGGCGGAGCATTCGCCGGATCTTCCGGCCAGGGATGCCGGGGATAGCGGCCGCGCAGGTCGGCCCGTACCGCCGCATAACTGCCGCGCCAGAAGCCCGGCAGATCGCGCGTGACCTGCACCGGGCGATGGGCCGGCGACAGCAATTCCAGCACCAATGGCACCCTGCCCTGCGCAATCGAGGGATGCGCCGTCAGGCCGAACAACTCTTGCAACCGCACGGCGATGGTCGGCCCCTGCTCGGCTTCATAATCGATCGCCAGCATCGTACCGGTCGGCGCCTCGAAATGCGTCGGCGCCTCGCGCTCCAGCCGCGCCCGCAAATTCCATGGCAGCAACGCCATCAGGGCGTCAGACAAG
>JBQCIZ010000320.1:0-4026 GCA_051953235.1 Nitrobacter sp.
GATGCCGAAGGACATGGTCGCGGCCTGGGGCTGGCGGATTCCGTTCTTCGTCGGCTGCCTGATCATCCCATTCCTATTCTTCCTGCGGCGGACGCTGGAGGAGACGCCGGAATTCCTGGCGATGAAGAAGCACCCGACCGCAAGCGAGGTGTTCGCGTCCGCGCTCGCCAACTGGCGCATCGTCATCCTCGGCATGATGATCGCGATCCTGACCACCACGACCTTCTATTTCGTCACCGTCTACACGCCGACCTTCGGCCGGACCGTGCTGAAGCTCTCGACCCAGGATGCGCTATTGGTGACGCTGATGGTGGCGGTGACCAACTTCATCTGGAATCCGGTCGGCGGCGCGCTGTCGGACCGCATCGGCCGCAAGCCGGTGCTGGTCGGAATCGCGGTTCTGTCGTTCTGCACGGCGTATCCCGCACTGAACTGGCTGGTGAGCGCGCCGACCTTCGGCAAGATGCTGGCGGTGGAAATGATGTTCTCGTTCTATTTCGGCGTCTACAGCGGCACCATGCTCGGCTGCCTCGTGGAGATCGTGCCGAAGCATGTGCGCACCACCTGCTTCTCGATGGCCTTCGCGCTGGCCGCCGGCGTATTCGGCACCTTCACGCCGTTCGCCGCGACCTGGCTGATCCAGCACACGGGCGACAAGGCCTCGCCGGCCTACTGGCTGATGTGCGCCGCCGTGCTCGGCATCATCGCCGCGATGACGGTCTATCGCGGCGGTCAGGCGATGGCAGTGCGCGAGGCCGCCGCCACCTGACATTCTGCGGTGCGGATCGCGCAGCGGCCCATTCCACCGGATCAATTTGCTTTCAGCGCGAATAGCGCTAACAAGACGCATATGGTGGACCTCTCCCGCAAATTCGACGTGCTGGTGATCGGCGGCGGCAATGCGGCGCTGTGCGCGGCGATCAGCGCGGCGCGCGGCGGCGCATCGGTGCTGGTGCTGGAGGGCGCGCCGAAATTCTATCGCGGCGGCAACACCCGCCACACCCGCAACATGCGCTGCGCCCACGACGCGGCGACCGAGATCCTGACCGGACCCTACACCGAGGACGAATTCTTCGAGGATCTGTTGCGCGTCACCGCCGGCAAGACCGACGAGGAGCTGGCGCGCTTCATGATCCGCGAATCCAAGGAGATCCTGACCTGGATCGTCGAGCAGGGCGTGCGCTGGCAGCCGTCCTTGGGTGGCACGCTGAGCCTCGGGCGCACCAACTCGTTCTTTCTCGGCGGCGGCCGCGCCATGCTGAACGCGTTGTATCTCACCGCCGAACAACTCGGCATCGAGATCCTGTACGACGCCGAAGTCACGAGCCTCGACATCCAGGACGGCATGTTTTTGTCGGCCACCTTGAAGCGTGACGGCAAGAACATCGCGGTACGCGCCTCGGCGCTGGTCGCAGCTGCCGGCGGTTTCGAGGCCAACATCGAATGGCTGAAGGAGTCATGGGGACCGGCCGCCGACAATTTCCTGATCCGCGGCACGCCCTATAACCGCGGCTCGATTCTGAAGATGCTGCTCGGCAAGGGCGTGCAGGCGATCGGCGATCCGACCCAGTGCCACGCGGTCGCGATCGATGCGCGTGCGCCGAAATTCGACGGCGGCATCATCACGCGGCATGACTCGGTGGTGTTCGGCATCGTCGTCAACAAGCACGCGCAACGCTTCTACGACGAAGGCGAGGACATCTGGCCCAAGCGCTACGCGATCTGGGGCCGCCTCGTCGCCGCCCAGCCGGACCAGATCGCCTACATCATCTTCGACTCCAGCGTGGTGACGAGCTTCATGCCGACGCTGTTTCCGCCGATCGCGGGCAACACGGTCGCGGAGCTCGCGCAGAAACTCGACCTCGATCCGGCGGCGCTGGAAAAGACCATCGCGGATTTCAACGCCGCGGTGCAGCCCGGCATCTTCGATCACACGATTCTCGACGACTGCCGCACCGAGGGCATCACGCCGGCGAAAACCCACTGGGCGCGCAAGATCGATGCGCCGCCGTATCTCGCCTATCCGGTGCGGCCCGGCATCACCTTCACCTATCTCGGCACCCGCGTGAACAGGCAGGCGCGCATGGTGATGGCGGACGGCAAGCCCGCCGCCAACATGTTCGCCGCCGGCGAGATCATGGCGGGTAACGTGCTCGGCCAGGGCTATGCGGCGGGGATCGGCATGACCATCGGCAGCGTGTTCGGCCGCGTCGCCGGGCGGGAGGCGGCGGCCAATGCACGGAACTAGAATTCTCGACGAAGCCGACCGTCTGATGACGGTGTGCAACTCCTGCCGCTATTGCGAAGGACTGTGCGCGGTGTTCCCGGCGATGGAGATGCGGCGCTCGTTTTCGGACGGCGACCTCAACTATCTCGCCAACCTCTGCCATGCCTGCGGCGCCTGCTACGCCGACTGCCAGTTTGCGCCGCCGCACGAATTCAACGTCAACGTGCCGCAAACGCTCGCCGTCGCGCGTACGGAATCGTACGCGCATTATGCGTGGCCGCGCGCGCTGTCAGGCCTGTTCGCGCGCAACGGCCTCGTCATCAGCATCATCGCCGCGCTCAGCGTCGCTGCCTTCATTCTTGGCTTCGTCGCCTTCAACGATCCCGGTATTTTATATGGCGTGCACACCGGCCCGGGCGCGTTTTACAAATTGATGCCGCACAACGCGATGGCGGTGCTGTTCAGCGCTGCGTTCCTCTATGCGATCCTGGCGCTCGTCATGGGCGTACGCGCGTTCTGGCGCGACATCGGCGGCCCCATCGAGATGCGGAGCGGTCCCCGCGCGCTGTTTCAGGCGATGCGCGACGCCGGCGAGTTGCGCTATCTCCATGGCGGCGGCGTCGGCTGCTACAACGAGGATGAGCGCCCGACCGACCGGCGCAAACGGTTTCATCACCTGACGTTCTACGGCTTCCTGCTCTGCTTCGCGGCAACGTCGGTGGCGACGCTGTATCACTACCTGCTGGCGCGCGAGGCGCCCTATCCATGGTGGGATCTGCCGGTCGTACTTGGCACGCTCGGCGGCCTCGGCCTTGTGATCGGGCCGATCGGACTTTTGATTGCAAAGACCACCCGCGATCCCGCACTACGCGACGACGCGCGCCTCGGCATGGACGCGGCCTTCATTCTGATGCTGTGGCTGACCGGCGCGACGGGCCTTCTGCTGCTGGTGCTGCGCGCCACGCCGGCCATGGGCCCGCTGCTCGCGCTGCACCTCGGCGTGGTGTTCGCGCTGTTCATCACGATGCCCTACGGAAAATTCGTCCATGGCATCTACCGCTATGCGGCGCTTGTGCGTTACGCGCGCGAACGGCAGATGATGGCGGGGGAATGATCTTCGTCATGCCCGGCCTTTTGCCGGGCATCCACGTCTTCTGGCCATCTTTGCTACGAGCAAGACGTGGATGGCCGGGACGAGCCCGGCCATGACGACATCCAATCCGGCAGCGCGCCTACATCTCCACCACGACGTAGTCGTCCTCGACCGAGACGTTCAGCGTCTCCGCCACATACGGCCCCTTCACCACGCTGGCGCCGGGCTCGACGTGGGCGGCATAGGCTTTCACGCGAAAGCGGCGCGGGTCGCAGTAGGACTGGCCGGTGCGGATGTCGAACTCCCAGCCGTGCCACGGGCAGCGCACGATCTCGCCGAGCTTTGTGTATTCGATCTCGCCCGGTGTGGTCGATTGCGCGAGTCCGATCAGCGGTCCTTCGCATAGTGCCGCGCCCATATGCGGGCAGCGATTCAGCAGGCCGAAGAACTCGCCGTTGACGTTGAAGACCGCGATCGGCCGCTCATCGACGGTGAGGAACTTGCGCGTGCCCGGCGGCAACTCGTTGACGGGGGCAATGACGTGACGGGCCATACTAGACAAATCCACACGAATTGACGGAAAGCTGCCCTTCACCTCTCCCGCTTGCGGGGGAGGTCGACCGACGAAGTCGGTCGGGTGGGGGCATCTTCACTAACCTGGGGGGGGGCGGCCCCCCCCCCCCCCCCCCCCCCCGCGCGGGGGGCG
>JBQCIZ010000321.1:0-6561 GCA_051953235.1 Nitrobacter sp.
AAGGCCGAGCGCAAGGGCGACAAGTGGATCATCAACGGCCAGAAGACCTGGACCACGCTGGCGCAGCACGCCGATATGATCTTCGTCCTGTGCCGCACCAATCCGACCGTGAAGAAGCAGGAAGGCATTTCCTTCATCCTCGTCGACATGAAGACCAAGGGCATCACGGTGCGTCCGATCCAGACCATCGACGGCGGCCATGAGGTCAACGAGGTGTTCTTCGACGACGTCGAGGCTCCTCTGGAAAATCTCGTCGGCGAGGAGAACAAGGGCTGGGACTACGCGAAATTCCTGCTCGGCAATGAACGCACCGGCATCGCGCGTGTCGGCGTCTCCAAGGAACGTATCCGCCGCATCAAGGAGTTGGCTGGGAAGGTCGAGTCCGGTGGCAAGCCGGTGCTGCAGGACCAGAAGTTCCGCGAGAAGCTGGCCGCGGTCGAGATCGAACTGAAAGCGCTGGAACTGACGCAGCTCCGCGTCGTTGCGGACGAGGGCAAGCACGGCAAGGGCAAGCCCAATCCGGCGTCGTCGGTGCTCAAGATCAAGGGCTCGGAAATCCAGCAGGCGACCACCGAGTTGCTGATGGAGGTGATCGGCCCATTTGCTGCGCCTTACGACATCCACGGCGACGACGGCAGCAACGAGACCATGGACTGGACCGCGCAGATCGCACCGAGCTACTTCAACAACCGTAAGGTGTCGATCTACGGAGGTTCGAACGAAATCCAGCGCAACATCATCACCAAGGCGGTGCTGGGGCTGTAATTTCCGTCATTGCGAGCGAAGCGAAGCAATCCAGAGGCCACGAAGTAAAAAGCTGGATTGCTTCGTCGCTTCGCGCCTCGCAATGACCATCGATTTTGATCTGTTGAGGAACGAAAAAATGGATTTCGATTTGACCGAGGAGCAGCGCCTTCTCAAGGAAAGCGTCGACGGCCTGCTGGCGGATTCTTACGACTTCGAGAGCCGCAAGAAATACGCCAAGGAGAAGGGCGGCTGGAGCAAGGCGGTGTGGAGCAAGCTCGCGGAGCAGGGGCTGCTCGGCCTGCCGTTCTCGGAAGAAGAAGGCGGTTTCGGCGGCGGAGCGGTCGAGACCATGATCGTGATGGAAGCGCTCGGCCGTGCACTGGTGCTTGAGCCCTATCTCGCGACGGTGGTGATCGGCGGCGGCTTCCTGCGCCACGGCGGCTCCGCGGCGCAGAAGGCCGCGCACGTTCCCGGCATTGTCGATGGCAGCAAGACCCTCGCATTCGCGCAGCTCGAGAAGAACTCGCGCTACGATCTCGCCGATGTCGCAACAACGGCGAAGAAGAAGGGCGACGGCTGGATCATCGACGGCGAGAAATTCGTCGTGCTGAACGGCGAGACCGCCGATACCTTCATCGTCACGGCGCGCACGAAGGGCGGCCAGCGCGACCGCAACGGCATCGGCGTGTTTCTGGTGCCGGCCAATGCCAAGGGTGTGTCGCGGAAGGGCTACCCGACCCAGGATGGCCTGCATGCCGCTGACGTCACCTTCACGGGCGTCGAGGTCGGCGCCGATGCCGTGCTCGGCGATGCCGAGAACGGGCTGCCGCTGGTCGAGCAGGTGGTGGATGATGCGCGCATCGCGCTGTGCGCCGAAGCGGTCGGCGCGATGGACGAATCGCTGAAGACCACGGTCGAGTACATCAAGACCCGCAAGCAGTTCGGCGTGCCGATCGGTTCGTTCCAGGTGCTGCAGCACCGCGCCGCCGACATGTTCGTGGCGCTGGAGCAGGCGCGCAGCATGGCGATGTTCGCAACCATGGCCGCGGAATTCGACGACGCGAAGGAACGCGCCAACGCCATTGCCGCGGCCAAGGTGCAGATCGGCAAGTCCGGCAAGTTCGTCGGCCAGCAGTCGATCCAGCTCCACGGCGGCATCGGCATGACCATGGAGGCGAAGATCGGCCACTACTTCAAGCGGCTGACCATGATCGAAAACACCTTCGGCGATGCCGACTATCATCTCGCGCGCGTCCGCGACGGGCCGGGGCTGGTGTAGCGGCTATTCAGGGCGCGTGCTGCCGCCCCGCAGGTTGCTCCGTCATGCCCGGCCTTGTGCCGGGCATCCACGTCTTAGGTGCTTTCAAGTTCAAAGACGTGGATGGCCGGGACGAAGCCCGGCCATGACGAGTCGATAGCTCAAAACAGAACAATCCAGGACCGGAGGAAGCATCCATGAAAAACCTGTTCGATCTCACCGGCCAGGTGGCCGTGGTCACCGGCTCCAGCCGCGGCATCGGCAAGTCATCGGCGGAACTGCTGGCGAAGCTCGGCGCGAAGGTCGTGATCTCGAGCCGCAAGGCGGATGCCTGCGAGGCGGTGGCTGAGGGCATCCGCAAGGATGGTGGCGATGCCCACGTCATTGCCTGCAACATTGCGCGCAGGAACGAAGTGGAGGCGCTCATCGGTGGCGCGATCAAGCACTACGGCAAGATCGACATTCTCGTCTGCAACGCGGCGGTGAATCCCTACTACGGTCCGCTGCTGGACATCACCGACGAAGCCTTCGACAAGATCATGGGTTCGAACGTCAAGAGCAACATCTGGCTCTCGGCGCTGGCGATTCCGCAGATGGCTGAGCGCGGTAAGGGTTCGGTCATCATCATCTCCTCGATCGGCGGCTTGCGCGGCTCCACGGTGATCGGCGCTTACGGCATCTCGAAGGCGGCTGATTTCGCGCTGTGCCGCAGCCTCGCCGGCGAGTGGGGTCCGAAGGGCGTGCGCGTGAACTGCGTGGCGCCGGGCCTGGTCAAGACCGACTTCGCCCGCGCCTTGTGGGAAGACGAGGATCGGCTGAAGAAGCGTTGCGCCACAACGCCCTTGCGCCGCATCGGCGAGCCCGACGAGATCGCAGGCGCGGTGGCCTATCTCGCCTCCGATGCATCCACCTTTATGACCGGTCAGACCATCGTCGTCGACGGCGGCGTTACCACGGCATCGGTCTAAGAACGCCATCCCCTCCGCAAGGAGAGGATGATGGCGTCCGGATGGCGTTTCAACAAACGGAATGTGCTAGTCCGCGTCGATCTTTGTGATCGTTTTTTTGCCGTCGGTATCCGCAACCGAGAACTTGATCTTGTCGCCGGCATGCACGCTGTCGATCAAGCCGCTTTTGACATTGAAATGCTCGGCTGAAGCAGCCTCGGCGGCGGCCTTCTCCGCAGCAGCTTTTTCAGCCGCCGCCTTTGCCGCAGCATCCGTCGCGTCTGCGTTTTTGGCGCCTGTTGCGCTGTCCTTGGTCGGTTCGATGACGACAGTTCCGTTCAGCCGGTTGACGACCGTCACCACACCGGTCTGCACTCCCGGGGGCAGCGGCGTCTGCTTGATCGGCTGACTCCCCTGGGCCAGCGCGGCCGAACCAATGGCCATCAATACGGAGCCTGCCAGGATTGCTTTTGTCGGCATAGTTAAATCCTCTCGATCGTTCATCGATAACCCGGAATAAGCGTGGATCGGTCGAACGGTTCCGATCCATATTGACCTTGTTAGCGCAATCCGCTTGCCTTGGAACAAGCGTTTCGGCGCATCACATCACATCTCCGGGAAGAAACACCTCATGGCCACCCACGTCCTCGCCATCGATCAGGGCACCACATCGTCGCGCGCGATCGTCTTTCGCGGCGATATCTCCATCGCCGCGGTCGCGCAGCAGGAATTCCCGCAGCATTTTCCGGCGTCGGGCTGGGTCGAGCACGAGCCCGAGGACATCTGGACCTCGACGGTCGCGACCTGCCGCGACGCAATCAGGAAGGCCGGCATCGCGCCCAGGGACATCGCGGCCATCGGCATCACCAATCAGCGCGAGACCACGGTGGTGTGGGACCGCGCCACCGGACAGGCCGTGCATCGCGCCATCGTCTGGCAGGACCGCCGCACCGCTGACATTTGCGCACGGCTGAAGGCGGAAGGTCACGAGCCTCCGATCTCGGCGAAAACCGGCCTGATCATCGATCCCTATTTTTCCGGCACCAAGGTCGCCTGGATTCTGGACCACGTTCCGGGTGCGCGCGCCCGTGCCGAGCGTGGCGAACTGATGTTCGGCACGGTGGATTGCTACCTGCTGTGGCGACTGACCGGCGGCAAGGTGCATGCGACCGATGCCACCAACGCCTCGCGCACGCTGCTGTTCAACATCCATACCGGACAGTGGGACGATGACCTCCTGAAGATACTGCGGGTGCCGCGCGCGATGTTGCCGGACGTAAAGGACTCCTCCGCGCATTTCGGCGACAGTGTGGCCGACCTGTTCGGCGCGCCGATTGCGGTTCGCGGTATCGCCGGCGACCAGCAAGCGGCCGTGGTGGGACAGGCGTGCTTCGCGCCGGGCATGATCAAGTCGACTTACGGCACGGGCTGCTTCGCGCTGCTCAACACCGGCGCGACGCCGGTCGCTTCGAAGAACAAGCTGCTCACGACCATTGCCTATCAGTTGAACGGCAAGCGCACTTATGCGCTGGAAGGTTCGATCTTTGTCGCGGGAAGCGCGGTGCAATGGTTGCGCGACGGGCTCGGTCTGATCAAGCAGGCCTCCGAAACCGGACCTCTTGCCGACAAGTCGGACTCGACGCAATCGGTCTATCTGGTGCCGGCCTTCGTCGGCATGGGCGCGCCGTACTGGAATCCGAATGTGCGCGGCGCGCTGTTTGGGCTCACGCGCAACACCGGCCCGGCGGAGCTCGCACACGCCGCGCTGGAAAGCGTCTGCTACCAGACCTTCGATCTGTGGGCCGCAATGCGCGCCGACTGGCCGGATGCCGAAGCCGCTCACACCGTGCTGCGCGTCGATGGCGGAATGACGGCCTCGGACTGGACCATGCAGCGTCTCGCCGATTTGCTCGATGCGCCGGTCGACCGGCCCGTCATCCAGGAAACCACGGCGCTCGGCGCAGCGTATCTTGCGGGGCTTTCCGCGGGCGTCTTTCCGGAGCCGTCGAAATTTGCCGACAACTGGCGGCTCGAACATCGGTTCAAGCCGAACATGAGCGCGGCCACGCGTACGCGCAAGCTGAAGGGTTGGGCGGCGGCGGTGCGTGGCGTGCTCGCGAGCGACGAGGTATCTTAGCTTCTCGCCGATCTAGAGCGGAATCGGTTTCTTCAGATGAAGATACGCAGGATCGAACTGCGCGATTTGAACCAGATCTTCCCAATTTCCGATCTGCAAACTTCCGGTTCGGAGGTCCATGACGCGGCGAGCCCGAAGTTGCGCGAGGGTTCGATTGACCGTGGCGATTGACATGCTCAGTGTTTCCCCCAGTTGCGCCAGGCTGATGGGCAAACTGAATTTGTCGCCGCGCGTCAAACCGCTTGCTTTGGCACGGTAGAACAGTTCGCAAAACAAGTGAGCCATGCGTGCCAATGTTGTTCGCGCGCTGTTGTTGGTGATCGCCTCCCGAAAGATGGCGGCATCGATCAAAGTTTCGCGCCATATAGCAAAGCCGACTTCAGGGCGTGTGCTGAAGGCGCGAATAATGTCCTTGTGAGGTATCAAAGCGACACTTGCCGGTCCCATCGCACAGACCGCATGATCCATCCGGTTGATGAAGAGGGCCTGCGCATCGGGAAGGTCGCCCGTGAGGTGAAACGAGAGGTACTGGCGGCGGCCGTCGCGCAAGAGGTGATAGCGTGCGACGATGCCATGCAAAACCAGCGCCGATACCTTCGGGTCGTCTCCCTGCCGGATCATATCTTCATCGGCTGCAAGCTGCCGCACCTCGCAACTGAGCGACCGGATAGTCGCGATATCGGCGCTTCCCAGCCGGGAATGTTCCTTGAGTTTGGCTATGAGCGTTTGATGAGCTTTATCCAAAACAGCTCCCGATCTAGCTCGATCGTATCAAATGATACGATGCGCGCTCTCCATGATCATAAACTCCCGATCAAGGGCAGGGTTTCAAGGAGAATGAAATGGCGACTAAAACGCTGGACGATCTGTTTCTCGATACTCTGAAGGATATCTATTACGCCGAGAAGCAAATCTACAAATCACTTCCCAAAATGGCCAAGGCGGTGACGTCGGAGAAGTTGCGGGCGGCCTTCGAAAAGCACCATGATGAGACTGAGGGGCAGATTGCTCGCCTCGAGCAGATTTTTGATCAGCTCGAAAAGCCCGCGCGCGGGAAGAAGTGCGACGCGATCGAGGGAATTCTCGACGAAGGCAAGGAAATCATGGAGGAGTACAAGGGCGAAGCGCCGCTGGATGCTGGGCTTTTGGCCGCGGCTCAGGCTGTCGAACACTATGAAATCTCCCGCTACGGCACCCTGAAGACATGGGCGCAAGAAAGGAAGCGGTCGAGTTGCTCGATACTACGCTGGCTGAGGAAAAGAAGACCGACGAAGTGCTGACCGAAATCGCCGAAAGCAGCGTCAATCAACATGCCGAGGCGGCATAACGTTAGAAGCGAAGAACCAGCAATCGATAGCCGTTGTAGGAAAGCCTGGGAAATAAAGATCATGAAAGCTCGCGCAAGCATCTCCCCCGACCGCAGTAAGATTGTCCTCGATGGCGAAAATCACGTCAGGCATTGGACCAAGCAT
>JBQCIZ010000322.1:0-8671 GCA_051953235.1 Nitrobacter sp.
GCGGTCGGGTGCTTCTTCATCGCCAGGAATTCCGGCGTCTCCTCCAGCGTCCGCCGCAGGAAGAATAGGAATGGGATGATCAGGCAGCCGACGAAGAACGGAATCCGCCAGCCCCAGGCCGCGACCATGTCCTTCGGCATCATCTCGCTCAGGATGTAACCGAGGATCGCGGCGACGAAGATCGCGACCTGCTGGCTCGCCGACTGGAACGAGGTGTAGAAGCCGCGATTGCCGGGCGTGGAAATCTCCGCGAGGTACACCGAGACGCCGCCCAGTTCGACGCCGGCGGAAAACCCTTGCAGCAGGCGGCCGATCACGACGATGACCGGTGCGGCGACGCCGATGGTGGCATAGGCGGGGCAGAACGCGATGGTGATGGTCCCGATCGCCATGATCGCGAGCGTCACGATCAGCCCCTTGCGGCGGCCGATACGGTCGATATAGGCGCCGAGGAAAATCGCTCCGACCGGACGCATCAGCGCGCCGAGCCAGAACACGCCGAAGGTCTTCAACAGGCCGGCGGTGTCATTTTCGGACGGAAAGAAGGCGTGGCTGATGGCGGCGGCATAGAAGCCGAACAGGAAGAAGTCGAACTGCTCGAGGAAATTGCCGCTGGTCGCGCGCAGGATCGCGCTGAGCCGCGACTTGATCTGCGCCGGTTGGAGGTGATCGGCCTGCGTCATGACGTCGACTCCCGTGCGCCCGTTTGCCGGACTGCGTTGCCCCGACCCGTGGCGGGTGGTGCGTCAACCTGCCACAGGGCGCGCGGCTTCGCCAACGCCAAAACCGCAAGGGGCAATGCGCCTGGAACCGAAGGTGAGGACCGGCGGTATCCTGATCGGAAGGAGGGGGGGGGCGAATTTTACCGCGCGGCCTTGCCCTGCACCGAGGCCATCAGCCAGTTGCGGAAGGCGGCGAGCTTGGGCCGGTCGGCAGTCTCCGGCGGCGAGACCACGTAAAATCCGGCATTCGCCGGCAATGCGATCTTGAATGGCGCGACGAGACGTCCCTTGGCGATATCGTCCTGCACGTAGGAGGTGCGGCCGATCGCAACGCCAACGCCGTCGATCGCGGCCTGCACGGTCATGAAGATGAGATCGAAGGTCGCGCCGGGCTGCTTCGAGATATCGGTCGGCAAGCCGGCGGCGGTCAGCCATAGCCGCCAGTCGTCGTCGTTGTTGGAGGAGTGCAGCAACACATGGTTGGCGAGATCTTCGGGCCGCTTCAGCGCGCGCGGACCTTTCAGTAGCGCCGGGCTGCACACCGGAAACAGTTCATCCGCCATCAGCCAGTCGGCGCGCAGGCCGGACCACTCGCCGCGGCCATAGCGGATTGCGGCGTCGACGTCGCCGTCACGAAAATCCACCAGACTCGTGGATGTCGTGATGCGCACGTCGATATCCGGGTGCGCCTCCTGGAATCCGGACAGCCGCGGCAACAGCCATTTGGCGGCGAGCGAGGCCAGCGTGCTGACGGTGAGCACGCGGTCGGCGCCCCTGCGCTGGATGCGGTCGGTGGCGAGCCTGAGGTCGTTGAAGGCGGCGCGGATGCCCGGCAGGTATTCCCTTGCTTTGGGCGTCAGTGCGAGCGCGCGGTTCTGCCGGATGAATAGCTTAATGCCGAGCTCGTCCTCGAGCCGGCGGATCTGATGGCTGATCGCGGTCTGCGTCACGTTCAGCTCGGTGGCGGCGAGCGTGAAGGACAGATGCCGCGCGGCGGCCTCGAAGGCGCGCAATCCGTTCAGCGAAGGCAGCCGGGTTGGCATGGCGGCATCTCAATACATGACTCTATATCATGCGAAGCGGTATGCAATGTCGTTTGTCGCAGCGCAAAATCAAGCAGATATTTCGGGCAACAGATTAGCTTTAGGAGATTTCAATGTCCACCAGGTCTCATCAAACGATGACAAATCATCATGAAGCGGGCGTTCTGGCCGCGATCGGCGAGACCCTGCATCTGTGGCGCGACCGCTTCAATCAGCGCAACGAGCTGATGCACTGGAACGAGCGCGATCTGCACGACGTCGGCCTGTCTTGGGGCGATGTCGCCACTGAAGCCGACAAGCCATTCTGGCGGGCGTGATCCCCCGTTTCCGTCAGTAGGCCGGCGCTGCCTGACGGGGGCGCCAGTCTTTCCCAAGCAGTTAAAAGGGAGCGTGCCATGACAGCGTTGCTTCTGAAGGACCTGCCGCAGTACACGGACATCCTCCGTCTGCGGAATGGCGGCTCCCTGACTGTCCGTTTCGTGCAGCCGCGGGATGCCGAGGCGCTGCAAAGCTACTTCCGCGGGCTGACGGCACGCTCGCGCTACAACCGCCTGCTGGGCGCAGCCAGCGAACTGCCGCTGTCTGTGCTCGGCAAGTTCGTGCGGGTCGGCGAGGGCGAGGGATTTTCAGCGGTCGCCACCATGACGCTCGACGGCGTCGAGACCATTGTGGGCGAAATCCGCTACGCGCTCGACATGACAAGCGGCCACATGGAATTCGGCATCTCGATTGCCGACCGCTGGCAGGGTTTCGGTATCGGCGCGACGTTGCTCTCGAATCTGGAATGCCGTGCGGCAGCGCTCGGCGCGGTGGAGATTTACGGCGATACGCTGCGCGCCAACGACGCCATGATCAAGCTTGCAAGAAAGTCCGGCTACGCCTTTGCGCCGACGCCCGGCGACTGGAAGCTGGTGCGCTTCGCAAAACGGATCGCGATTGCGAAAGAAGAAATTCCTTGCGCGAGCTGGCGCATCGCGGCGCAGCAGGCGGCCCTGCACGCGGCGGCGTGAGGTTGCCGGAATCCTCTGCGTCATCCTGAGGTGCGAGCCCCGCGATGCTCTTGCATCGCGCAGGCGAGCCTCGAAGGATGACGGACTTGTCCTTGGCACATCCTTCGAGACGCGCTTGCGCGCTCCTCAGGATGACGACGAACGTAGGGACGATCTTTTCTACTTCCCCGAAAACACCGGCTTGCGTTTGTCGATAAAAGCCTGCACCGCCTCGCGATGGTCCGCGGTCATGGTGGTGCGGACCAGCCGCTCGGCCTCGTGGTCGCGGGCGGTTGAGAAATCGAACGCCAGGGCCTCGTCGAGATTGTCCTTCATGTAGCGCAGCGCGATCGACGGCCCTTCCGCCATGGTCTTCGCCATCGCGAAGGCCTCTTCCTGCAATTTTGCGTCCGGCACCACGCGGTTGACGAGGCCGATCGCCTCGGCGCGCCGCGCATCGACCTTTTCTGCTGTAAACATCAGTTCGCGCGCCCGCGCCGTGCCGACGAGGCGCGTCAAGAGCCACGCGATGCCGTAGTCGCCGCTGAGGCCCACGCGCAGATAGCCGGTCGCGACGAACGCGGATTCGGCGGCGATGCGGATGTCGCAGGCCATGGCGAGCGCGAGGCCTGCGCCGACCGCAGCGCCGGGCAGCGCCGCGATGGTCGGCTTGCGCACCGAGACCAGCGCGCCGGTGAGCAGCCGCTGGCGCTCCTGCAGGTCCGCGATCTTCTCCTCCTGCGACATCGCCAGCCGCTTGGGATCGCGATGCGCGCCCATGCCCTTGACGTCGCCGCCGGCGCAGAACGCGGTGCCGGCGCCGGTCAGCAGCAGCACGCCGACATCGGGATTCTCGCCGCAGGCGCGGATCATGGTGCGCAGCGCAGGCGTCAGCCGGTCCGACATGGCGTTGCGCGCATCGGGGCGGTTCAATGTGATGATCGCGACGCGGTCGCGGATCTCGCACAGCAACTCGTCGGTGCCGGTGTCGGTGGTGGTGGCTGGCATGTCGCTCCCTTACTTTTTGTCATTCCGGGGCGTCGCGAAGCGACGAACCCGGAATCCATAACCCCTGTGATCGCTTTTGTCCGAAATGGATTCCGGACAGCCGCTTCGCGACTTCCGGAATGACGGGTTGTTTTTTGCTAAGCTAAAACTTCTCCACCCACGGACGCAATTCGAGCTCCCATGTCCACGCCGAGCGCTGCTGTTGCAGCACGTTCCAGTAGCTCGCGGCAATGGCGCCGGGATCGAGAAAGGAATCCGGCCTGTCGTCCGGCTCCTTGCGTACGGCGCTGCGCACGCCGCCGTCGATGACGAAATGCGCCACATGAATTCCCTGTGGCGAAAATTCCCGCGCAAGACTTTGTGCCAAACCACGCAAGGCGAACTTGCCCATGGCGAAGGCCGCCGATTGCGGAAAACCCTTCACGCTGGCGGAGGCGCCGGTGAACAGGATCGCACCATGCTTGTGCGGCAGCATCCGCTTCAATGCCTGCTGCGCCACCAGGAAACCGCCGAACGCGCTGATGGCAATGGCCTGCGCCACGTCAGTGGGCGCGAGCTCGACGAACGGGCCGCGGGCCCGCGCGCTGGCGTTGTAGAGTACCACATCCGGTGCGCCGGTTTCCCGCTCGACGCTATCGAACAATCGCGCCACATCATCAGCGCTGGTGGCGTCGCAGGCGTAGGCGCTGGCGCCGGTGTCGCGGCAGAGCGCATCGAGCTTGCCAGGATGGCGCGCCGCCAACGCCACGCGCAATCCCTGCTTCGCAAGCAGGCGTGCGAACGAGGCACTGATGCCTTCACCGGCGCCGACGATCAGCGCGGTCCTGTAGTGTGGCGTATCCATGATGAAGGCCTTTCATGTGTGCATGGCTGCGGGGCTTTATTCGGCGCCGCAACGGGGGCATGATCCCCGACAGATAAGCCGCTTCCAGGCTTGCACAAGGAAATGCCTGCACAAGGAAACGCTCGTGACTGTGACAGCCCGACCCGCGCCATCAGGCGCGCCCGCCAACCTGATCGCACCGGATACCTCCGGCCTGAATTTCTATCGCGCCGATCCGTCGTTGGCGGACTTGCTTCGCATCCATCTGCCGGAGAAACTGTTCAATCATATCGATCCGCATCTCGACCGGCTCGGCGTGCTCGCCGGAGGTGCGCTCGACGAGTGCGCGCGCCTTGCCGACAAGCATGGGCCCGTGCTGCATCAGCGCGACCGTTTCGGGCGCGACATCCAGTGGATCGAATATCACCCGGCCTATCGCGAGTTGGAGAACGCCGCGTTCGGCGAGTTCGGCATTCACGCGTTGTCGCATCGCAAGGGCATCATGGGCTGGCCGGACACGTATCCCGTCACGGCGAAGCACGCCTTTACATTTCTCTTCAACCAGACCGAATTCGGCATGGGTTGCCCGATCAACGTCACGGACGGCGCGGCAAAGCTGCTGTCGAAGTTCGGTGACGAGGCCCTGAAAGCAAAATATCTCGACGGCCTGACGCAGACCGACATGGCGAAGCTGACCCAGGGCGGCCAGTTCATGACTGAGAAGGAAGGCGGCTCCGACGTCGGCACGCTGACCACGACGGCGGTGCAGGAGGGCGATCACTGGCGTCTTCATGGCGAGAAGTGGTTCTGCTCCAATGCGGACGCCCAGGTCGTGATGCTGCTGGCGCGGCCGCAAGGCGCGGGCACTGGGACAAAAGGCGTCGGCCTGTTCCTGATGCCGCGCTGGCTCGATGACGGCACGCAGAATCACTACCGGATCGTACGGCTGAAGGACAAGCTCGGCACCCGCTCGATGGCGTCGGGCGAAATCAAGCTCGAGGGCGCGATCGCCTATGCGGTCGGCAAGCTCGATCGCGGTTTCGTGCAGATGGCCGAGATGGTCAACTCGTCGCGGCTGTCGAACGGCGTGAAGTCGACCGCGCTGATGCGCCGCGCCTATCACGACGCGATGACGGTGGCGCACGGCCGCGTGGTGTTCGGACAACGCATCATCGACCTGCCGCTGGCGCGACGGCAGTTGATGAAGATTTTGCTCGCGACCGAGCAGGGGCTGTCGCTGAGCTTCCTGACCGCCGATGCGCTGGATCGCGCCGAAGGCGGCAGCCAGGACGCGGCGGCGCTGCTGCGCATTCTGACGCCGACCCTGAAATTCCGCGCCACCCGCGATGCGCGAAAGGTCTGCGGCGACGCCATGGAGATGCGCGGCGGCGTCGGCTATATCGAGGAATTCGCGACCGCACGATTGCTACGGGATTCTCACCTCGGCTCGATCTGGGAAGGCACCGGAAATATTGTCGCCATCGATGCGCTGACGCGCGCGGTGGGTCGCCATGGCGCGGACGCGGCGCTCGCGGCCGACCTGCACGCACGGCTCGATGACAGCGCGGATGTGCCGCAGGCGTGGCGCGACCGGCTGCATGGCCTGACCGACCGCGCCATCGGCTTCGCCCGCGAAGTCGCCAAGGGCGGTGGCAACGAGGCCGATGCGCGCCGCGCCACCAGTTTGCTTTATCAGGTCGCCAGCGCGGTCGCGTTCGCCTGGGAGGGGCAGCGTATCCATGCCATGCGCGGCGACGCGCGGCGCATGCTGCTATCGCGGCTCGTGGTCGATCACAAGATAGCCACGCAGGATCCGTTCCGGCTGACGGAAAATGGCGCGCAGCGCAGGATCGACGATCTCATGCTCGGCGACCGCGCTGCCTCGCTTGCGGAGGTTGGCGAATTGCTGATAGCGGCGTAGGTTTGGTTCGTCATTGCGAGGAGCGGTAGCGACGAAGCAATCCATTCTTTTGGCCGCTATGACTCTGGATTGCTTCGCTCAGCGCAAAATTCGCAGGCGCGAATTTTGTCGCGAGCTCGCAATGACGGTGTTGAGCAACAATAACCTGAGAGGAAATCCCGATGAAGGCCGCCGTCCTGCATGAAGTCAACCAGCCGCTCGTGATCGAGGACATCAGCGTGCCAAATCCCGGCCCGCGCGAGGTGCTGATCCGCACCAAGGTCGCCGGTCTCTGTCATTCCGACCTGCATTTCATCGAGGGATTGTATCCGCATCCGCTGCCCGCGGTGCTCGGCCATGAATCCGCTGGCGTGGTCGAGAAGGTCGGTTCCGATGTCAACTATGTGAAGCCGGGCGATCATGTGGTGACGTGTCTGTCGGTGTTCTGCGGCACCTGCGACAACTGCACCACCGGCCGCACGGTGCTCTGCACCGACACCACCGTGAAAATGCTGCCGGGCCAGTCCAACCGCCTGTCGTGGGGACGCAAGGAGAAGCTGAACCAGTTCCTCAACCTGTCGTCGTTCGCCGAGCAGATGCTCGTGCACGAGAATGCCATCGTCAAAATCCGCAAGGACATGCCGCTGGAACTCGCCGCGCTGATCGGCTGCGGCGTCATCACCGGCTACGGCGCTGTCGTGAACACCGCGAAGGTGACGGCGGGCGAGAGCGTCGTGGTGATCGGTTGCGGCGGCGTCGGCATGGCTGCGATCAACGGCGCGGAAATCGCGGGCGCCGGCCGCATCATCGCGGTCGATACCAATCCCGCCAAACTGCAACTCGCGACAAAGCTGGGCGCGACCGACGTGGTCGATCCCAGAAATGGCGACGTGGTGCAGCAGGTGCGCGACCTCACGGGCGGCGGCGTGCATCATTCCTTCGAGGTGCTGGGCCGCAAGGAGACCGCGGAGCAGGCGTTCGCGATGCTCGCGCCCGGCGGCACCGCGACCATCGTCGGCATGATCCCGTTCGGCCAGAAGATCGAGCTGCACGGCTTTGACTTCCTGCGCGAGCGCCGCATCCAGGGCTCGTCCATGGGCTCGAACCACTTCCGTGTCGACATGCCGCGCCTTGTCGAATTCTACATGCGCGGCAAGCTGCATCTGGAGGACTGGATTTCCGCGAAGCTCAAGCTCAGCGAGATCAACGAAGGCTTTGCCAACATGAAGGCCGGCAAGACGCTGCGCAGCGTCATCATGTTCGATGCGTAATTGTTTCCCTCCCCGCGTTAGCGGTGGGGAGGGAGAAGCACGGTGCTTGTTGATGCCATAATGTCCTCTACCGTCATCCTGAGGTGCTCGCGAGAGCGAGCCTCGAAGGATGACCACGCAGAAAACCATCCTTCGAGACGCCGCGCTGTGCGCGGCTCCTCAGGATGACGTTGCTTCTATCAAGGCGTTGTTTGACTGAATCTACCTCGACACGTGCGCCGACACCGCGAGCCAGCGGCCGTTCTGCCTGGCCCAGCAGTCGGTGTAACGGCCGTGCGCTTCCTTGCCGTCGGGGGTGGTGTAAGACGTTGTGGCGTGGATGATAGCGAAGTCGCCGAGGATGCGGATCTTCACGTCGTGCGCGGCGAGATTCTTGATCGTCACCGGCACGGCGGTCTGCTTGAGGAAGCCGGCCCGATCGACGAGTGATTTATCCGGGTTGGAGCAATAGAAATCCTGCGCGAGGATTTCGTCGAAGCGCTTCACGTCGCAGTTCTGGACGGAATCGACGTAATCCCTGTTGAGGTTGGTCAGCTCGTCGAGGTCGTTCGACATTGTCCTCTCCTTCCGGTCTTGTAACGCGGCTTCGCGATAACTTATCCGAACGCGATCACAAATGCGTCAGGAGCCGCTAAAACCCGGCCGATCTTACGTTTTGCGATTTGTCTGCGATGGACGGTCCGGACGGATCGATCTACACCGCGCGGATGGCGGGGGCCAGTGCAAGGAGTAGAGATGAATCCGCGCCACTGGAAAAACCTGAATGCTCTCGTGCCGGCTTTTGCGATCCTCGGCGTGATGTTCGGGCTGGTGGCCTATGCGCCGGAACTGTATCGCGTGTTCTGCGGCGCGACCGGATACGGCGGGACGACGCAGCGGGCCTATTCGGACCCGGCCACGACGTCCGATAGAACC
>JBQCIZ010000323.1:0-2977 GCA_051953235.1 Nitrobacter sp.
GAGCGAAACCGAAGCGCTGGGGCACATGCATGCGCTGGCCGATCAGAACCAGGTGTTCACCTCGCTGATCGGCACAGGCTATTCCGGCACCATCCTGCCCGCGGTGATCCAGCGCAACATCCTGGAAAATCCGGCGTGGTATACTGCCTATACGCCGTATCAGCCGGAGATCAGCCAGGGACGGCTGGAGGCGCTGTTCAACTTCCAGACCATGATCTGCGACCTCACCGGCCTCGATGTCGCCAACGCCTCGCTGCTCGATGAAGGCACCGCGGCGGCGGAAGCCATGGCGATGGCCGAGCGCGCGTCATCGGTGAAGACCAAGGCGTTCTTCGTCGACCACGAGGTGCATCCGCAGACGCTTGCGGTGCTGCGCACCCGCGCCGAACCGCTGGGCTGGTCGCTCATCGTCGGCGATCCCCTGCGCGACCTCGACAAGGCAGAGGTAGTCGGCGCCGTGCTGCAGTATCCGGGCACGTCGGGCGCGGTGCGCGACCTGCGCCCGGCCATTGCGTCACTCAAGGCCAGGGGCGGCCTTGCGATCGTCGCCGCCGATCTGCTGGCGCTGACGCTGCTCGCCTCGCCCGGTGAACTCGGCGCCGACATCGCCATCGGCTCCGCGCAGCGCTTCGGCGTGCCGATGGGCTATGGCGGGCCGCACGCCGCCTACATGGCGGTGCGTGACGCGCTCAAGCGCTCGCTGCCCGGCCGCATCGTCGGCCTCTCGGTGGATTCGCGCGGGGCTCCCGCCTATCGCCTCGCGCTGCAGACCCGGGAGCAGCACATCCGCCGCGAGAAGGCGACCTCCAACATCTGCACCGCGCAGGTGCTGCTGGCGGTGATCGCCTCGATGTATGCGGTCTATCACGGCCCCGAGGGACTGGCTGACATCGCACGCACTGTGCATCGCCGCGCGGCGGTGCTGGCGGCGGGCCTCGCAAAGCTCGGCTTCGCGCCGCTACACGATGCGTTCTTCGATACGCTAACGGTGAAAGCGGGCGACAAGCAGGGTGACATCGTCGCCCGCGCGCGCGAGGACAAGATCAACCTGCGCGTCAATGACAACGGCACGCTCGGCATCGCACTCGACGAGACCACCACGCCGGACATCGTGGAAGCTGTGTGGCGCGCGTTCGGCGGCGCGCTGTCCTATGTGGACGTGGAAGCCGGCGTCCGCGATACGCTGCCCGCCGGGTTGAAGCGCATGGGCAAATATCTCACCCATCCGGTGTTCCATGCGCACCGTTCCGAGACCGAGCTGCTGCGCTACATGCGCAAGCTGAGCGATCGCGACCTCGCGCTCGACCGCGCCATGATCCCGCTCGGCTCCTGCACCATGAAGCTGAATGCCACCACGGAGATGATTCCGCTGACGTGGCCCGCGTTCGGCAGCCTGCATCCGTTCGCGCCGCGCGAACAGGCGGCCGGTTATGGCGCGCTGTTCGCTCAGCTCGAGCAGTGGCTGATCGATATCACAGGCTACGACGCGATCTCGCTGCAGCCGAACTCCGGTGCGCAGGGCGAATATGCAGGGCTGCTCGCGATCCGCGGCTATCATCTCGCACGCGGCGATGCGCATCGCACCGTCTGCCTGATCCCCTCCTCGGCGCACGGCACCAATCCAGCCTCCGCCAGCATGGTCGGCATGGAAGTGGTGGTGGTCGCCTGCGACAGGCGCGGCGATGTCGACGTCAATGATCTCAGGGCCAAGGCGGCACAGCATGCCGACCGTCTCGCGGCCATCATGATCACCTATCCGTCCACGCACGGCGTGTTCGAGGAGCACATCCGCGAGATCTGCGACATCGTGCATGCGCATGGCGGACAGGTCTATCTCGACGGCGCCAATATGAACGCGCAGGTTGGGCTGTCGCGGCCCGGCGACTACGGCGCCGACGTCAGCCACCTCAACCTGCACAAGACGTTCTGCATTCCGCACGGCGGCGGCGGCCCCGGCATGGGCCCGATCGGCGTCAAGGCGCACCTCGCGCCGTTCCTGCCGGGCCATCCCGCGACGGATGGCAAGACGCCTGCAGCGGTCGGACCGGTCTCGGCGGCGCCCTATGGCTCGGCGTCGATCCTGACCATCTCCTACATCTACATCCTGATGATGGGCGGCGAAGGCCTGACGCGGGCCACGGAAGTCGCGATCCTCAACGCCAACTATATCGCGCAGCGGCTCGATCCGCATTTCCCGGTGCTCTACCGCAACGAGAAAGGGCGCGTCGCGCACGAATGCATCGTCGATCCCCGCGCACTGAAGACCAGCGCCGGGGTTACCGTGGACGACATCGCCAAACGCCTGATCGATTACGGCTTCCACGCGCCGACCATGAGCTTTCCGGTGGCGGGCACGCTGATGATCGAGCCGACCGAGTCGGAATCGAAGGCCGAGATCGACCGCTTCTGCGACGCCATGATCGCGATCCGGCAGGAGATCGCCGAGATCGAGGGCGGCCGCTGGACCGTCGAGGCCTCGCCGCTGCGCCACGCGCCGCACACGGTGCACGACATCGTGGACGACACGTGGTCGCGGCCCTACAGCCGCGCGGAAGGGTGTTTCCCGGACGGCACCTCGCGCAACGACAAGTACTGGAGCCCGGTTGGGCGCGTCGACAACGTCTACGGCGACCGCAACCTGGTCTGCTCCTGCCCGCCGGTCGAGGACTACGCGCAGGCGGCGGAGTAGAAGCAAACAGGGATAGCCGTCATCCTGAGGTGCGAGCCGCACTTGCGGCGAGCCTCGAAGGATGGCGATACAATACATCCTTCGAGGCCGTCGCTGCCGCGACGGCGCCTCAGGATGACGACTTCAAATATCGGCACGCCAAAAACAAATCGGGCGCTGGGGATGTCGGCAACTCAACATCCACAACGCCCGCTTGCTTCCGAAGGTGCGATATACGCTTCCGAAAAGGATTCCCGTCTTTTCCGGATCGCACCGGCCCGGCCATCAACGCGGCCGGACTTCGAAACT
>JBQCIZ010000324.1:0-3518 GCA_051953235.1 Nitrobacter sp.
GTCGCGGTGAGCGCGGGAATGCCGAGCCGGATCGCTCGCCCGGCCACCACCGCGAACGGGTGCGCGAGTTGGCGCGCGAAGGCGCCGGTCAGAACCAGCCCGCTCAGTACGAAGAAGATGTAGACCGCGGAGAAGCCGTCATAGACGAAAAACAGCGGTGAGAGATGGATGGCCGTTCCGACGTTCGCGTCCGCGGCTGGCGGAAACACCAGGGCCGGCGCAAATGCGGAGAAGCAATGCAGCAGCAGCACCTGCATCGCCGCGAGCCCCCGGATCGACTCGAGGTAGGCGAGACGCGGTGAAGGCGATGGATGCTGCGACTCTGCCATGGTCGATCCGGTCGATCGCAGCAGCAAGCCGGGACAGCGCCGCCGATACATTCTGCGAAGCCGCCAATCTGGCCGGAAGATCGTTACGATAGCGTCAATTCCGGCCGGGAAATCCGTGAGTTGCGGTCTGCGGGTGCTTCCCGGAGGCTGTTGACTCCGCCGTCGAAATCGGGGCCTGTTCGCCTCAATCTCATCCCCATGCATAGTGCCCACATGTTTACAGGTATCGTTACCGACGTCGGCGAGATCGAAAGCGTCAAGCCGGTCGCGCAGGGCCAGTTGCACCGGCTCCGCATCCTCTGCCGCTACGATCGGACCACCATCGCCGACGGCGCGTCGATCGCCTGCAACGGCGTCTGCCTGACCGTGGTGGCATCGGGCGTCGCCAATGGTCGGACCTGGTTCGATGTCGATGCCGCCGCCGAAACCCTCGGCATGACCACGGCCAAGCATTGGGGCGCGGGGACACGGCTCAATCTCGAGCGTGCGCTGAAGATCGGCGATGAGCTCGGCGGCCACATCGTCGCCGGCCATGCCGACGGCATCGCCAGTATCGTTGCGCGCGACGATCTGCCCGACATGGCGCGGTTCGAACTGCGGACCACCCGAGAGCTGGCACGCTTCATCGCAGCCAAGGGATCGATCACGCTCGACGGCGTGTCGCTGACGGTGAATTCGGTGCAGGACGCGGTATTCTCGGTGCTCATTATTCCGCACACCCTGAGCGTGACCACACTCGGCGATTGGCGCGCGGGCAGCGAGGTCAACATCGAGGTCGACTTGATGGCGCGCTATGCGGCGCGGCTGAGCGAGATGAAGTGACCGCTGTTATCGATGAGGCAGGGGAGGACATCGGCAATGTCAGCATTTACCGACTTTCCGATCCGTAACCTCGCCGACGTCGTACGGTTCGAATCCGAAAAGACGCTCGAGGAGCGCTACGACGCCCGCAGCGTTTACGACGTTTTCCTGAAGAGCGCCGCGCAGCATCCCGAGCGCACGGCGCTGACCATGTTGATGACCGGCGCCGACGACGAGACGCCGCGTCTTGTGTCGTACCGCCAGTTGCTGGAGGGCGTGACCCGCGCCGCGAATTTCTTCGCAGCGATGGGCGGGTCTGCGCCCGGCGTCGCCTATCTGCTGCCGAGTCTGGTCGAGACTCATTTCGTGCTGTGGGGCGCTGAGACCGCCGGTTACGCGGTGCCGATCAACTTCCTGCTGCAAGCCGACAACATCGCCGATCTCGTCAGGGCGTCGGGCGCGACGATTCTGGTGGCGCTGGGGCCGCATCCGCAACTCGACATCTGGCAGAAGGCACTGGCGGTCAAGGCGCAGCTTCCCGATCTGAAGCTCGTTCAGGTGTCGCCGCCGAATGCCCCGCTGTCCGACGGTGCGATCAGCTTTGCGGCCGGACTGGCGGCGCACAGCGGCGAGACACTGTCGTTCGGCCGTGCGCGCCGCGATGACGATGTGGCCGCGTACTTCCACACGGGCGGCACAACGGGCCTGCCGAAACTCGTTATCCATACCCATCGCAACCAGATCGCTGCCGGGTTCGGCGGCACCATTCTTCAGGGATTGAGCGAGACCGACGCGCTGACGAACGGGCTACCGATGTTCCATGTCGCGGCGACGATTTCCTGCTCGCTGTCGTTCTTCATCGCCGGGGCGAATGTGATCGTGCTGTCGCCTGCGGGCATGCGTAACCCGCTTATCATCAAGAACTACTGGCGCATCGTCGAGCGCTACAAGGCGACCATCATCGGCGGCGTGCCGACAGCGCTGGCCGCGCTCCTGAACGTGCCAGTTGACGCCAGCCTCGCATCGGTCCGCTACAGCATTTCCGGCGCCTCGCTGCTGCCGCGCGCGGTCGCCGAGAAATTTCAGGCCATGACCGGCACGAAGCTTCACGAAATCCTCGGCATGACCGAGACGGGCGGTCTGGTGTCGATCGATCCAGCCGACGCAGAGCCGGTGCTTGGCTCGGTCGGATGCCGGTTGCCGTACACGCAGGTGGTGGTGCGCCGGCTCGCCGCCGACGGCTCGCTCGGCGAGGCCTGCGCACCCCATGAGATCGGTGTGATGAGGGTGGCCGGTCCCAACGTGACGCCGGGCTATCGCGATCCCGCGCAAAATGCCGGTTCGCTGCGCGGCGGCTGGCTCGACAGCGGCGACCTCGCCTACACTGACGAGCACGGCCGTCTCTACATCGCCGGACGGTCCAAGGATCTGATCATCCGCAGCGGTCACAATATCGATCCGCAGATGATCGAGAACGCGCTGCAGAGTCATCCGGCGGTGGCGCTGGCCGCGGCGGTCGGACAGCCCGACCGCTATGCCGGTGAGCTTCCGGTCTGCTACGTGGCGCTGCGCCCGAACATGCAGGCCGGTGTCTACGAATTGCGGCAGTTCGCCGAGCCGCTGATCGCGGAGCGACCGGCCTGGCCGAAGCAGATCGTCATTATCGACGCCATGCCGATGACCAGCGTTGGCAAGATCTTCAAGCCGCAGTTGCGCAACGACGCGGTCCGGCGCGTCGTGATCGAGGATATTTCGCGGGTTTGCGACCCCGCTCAGGTCGAGGTGGACGCGGTTGCCGGCGGCAAGCGGGGCATGCAGGTCACGGTCACGCTACCCGCGGAGCTCGCTGGCCAGAAAGATGCGATCGAAAAGGCGCTCGACGGATACCTTTTCGAGCATTCGGTCAGGATCGCGGCAGGCTGACGTCAAAACACGCCATTCCGGCACACCACGTCTGCTGCGGGATACCCCTCTGGCGCTTGGCTTTGGCGGCGGCTGCGACTACAAACGCCCGACTTTCAAGGTTCAGGTTCCACACGGCAGGCTTATGGCAGACGCACGGCGCGCAGCGCTCAAGGATCAGACCGACATCTCGGGCGCCCGCGCCCTGATCGTCGAGGCGCGGTTTTATGACGATATACAGGATGCGTTGCTTCAGGGCGCTGTTGCCGAATTGAAGCAGGCGGGCGTCAGCCACGATGTCATCACCGTGCCCGGCGCGCTGGAAATCCCGACGGCCATCTCGATCGCGCTCGATGCGGCTGAGCGGAACGGAAAGCCCTACGACGCGGCCATCGCGCTCGGCTGCGTGATGCGCGGCGAGACCTTTCATTTCGAGATCGTGGCGATGGAATCCTCGCGCGGCCTGATGGACATTTCCATCGCGCG
>JBQCIZ010000325.1:0-2118 GCA_051953235.1 Nitrobacter sp.
GATCAAGCGCGTCGTGCTGTGCTCGGGCAAGGTCTACTACGATCTCTACGAGGAGCGCGAGAAGCGCGAGATCGACGACATCTACCTGCTGCGCATCGAGCAGCTCTACCCGGTGCCGCTGAAGGCGCTGGTGCAGGAGCTCGGCCGCTTCAAGAACGCCGAGGTCGTCTGGTGCCAGGAAGAACCGCGCAACATGGGTGCGTGGCACTTCATCGAGCCCTATCTCGAGTGGGTTCTCAACCAGGTCAACGCGCCGAACAAGCGGCCGCGCTATGCCGGCCGCGCTGCGGCGGCTGCGACCGCGACCGGCCTGATGTCGAAGCATCTGGCCCAGCTCAAGGCATTTCTCGACGAAGCACTCGGCTAAACGGGGGTTTTCAATGGGCTGGCGTCATGCATGCGCCTTCGTGGCAGCCGCGATGTTCGGCATCGCGACTGCACAGGCGGCCGATTTCGGATTTGCGTTCGAAAACGTCGAGCAGCATCTCGCGAAAGCGCAGGAGATCGCGAAGATCGATCTCGGGCTTGAGAAACTGAAGTGTTACAGCGACGACAAGAGCAAGGGCCACGCCTGCAGTTTCAAGACCAAGGTCGGCGGCGTGCTGATCGTCGGCGCCAAGGACACCCAGGTCGATTCCATCGTGGCGGTGCTCGACAAGCCCGGCCTGAAGGCCGGCCTTCGCGTCATCGCGGTATCGGCAATCGCGATCGGCCTTGGCCGCGACGTCAAGGACAAGGGCGAATTCCGCAAAAGCCTCGATGCCGCGATCGACAACTACGTGGAGCAGATTCAAAAGAACGCCGGCGCGCCCAAGATCGAGGTCTCGATCGGCCCCTACAAGTGGGCGTTGTTCCAGATAAACCCGGACAAGGACGAAATGTTCGTCAGCGTTGCGAACTAGGAATTGTTGCAAACCAGGTTGGGATTGGCTGTCCGCGAGGCGGCCGCAAGAAGGATAGACCATGACTGAAATTCGCGTTCCGACGCTCGGCGAATCCGTGACCGAGGCAACCATCGGAAAATGGTTCAAGAAGCCCGGCGACGCCGTCGCCGTCGACGAACCGTTGGTCGAACTCGAAACCGACAAGGTGACCATCGAGGTGCCTGCGCCTTCCGCCGGCACGCTCGGCGAGATCATCGCCAAGGACGGCGAGACGGTTGCGGTCGGCGCGCTGCTCGGCCAGATCACTGAAGGCGCTGCCGGCGGCGCAAAGCCCGCCGCTGCTGCCGCGCCCGCCGCGAAAGCCGCAGCCCCCGCACCGCAGCCGGCGGCCGCTCCGGCCGCGGCTCCTGCTCCGACCCAGAAATCGCCCCCCGCCGATGCGCCGCTTGCGCCGTCGGTGCGAAAGCTGTCCGCCGAGAGCGGCGTCGATGCCTCGACCGTGCCAGGCTCCGGCAAGGATGGCCGCGTCACCAAGGGCGACATGCTCGCTGCGATCGAAAAGGCTGCGTCCGCGCCGACCCCGGTCAACCAGCCGGCAGCCGCCGTGCAGGTGCGCGCGCCCTCGCCCGCCGACGATGCGGCGCGTGAAGAGCGCGTGAAGATGACGCGGCTGCGCCAGACTATCGCGCGCCGCCTCAAGGAAGTGCAAAACACCGCAGCCATGCTGACGACCTTCAACGAGGTCGACATGACCAACGTCATGGCGCTGCGCGCGCACTACAAGGACGTGTTCGAGAAGAAGCACGGCGCGAAGCTCGGCTTCATGGGCTTCTTCACAAAAGCCTGCGTGCAGGCGCTGAAGGACATCCCCGCCGTCAACGCCGAGATCGACGGCACCGACCTGATCTACAAGAACTATTATCACATCGGCGTCGCTGTCGGCACCGACAAGGGCCTCGTGGTGCCGGTGGTGCGCGACTGCGACCACAAGTCGATCGCCGAGATCGAGAAAAGCATCGCCGACTTCGGCCGCCGCGCCCGCGACGGCCAGCTCAAGATCGACGAGATGCAGGGCGGCACCTTCACCATCACCAACGGCGGCATCTACGGCTCGCTGATGTCGACGCCGATCCTCAACGCGCCGCAGTCGGGCATCCTCGGCATGCACAAGATTCAGGAACGCCCGGTCGCAATCGGCGGCAAGGTCGAGATCCGCCCGATGATGTATCTGGCG
>JBQCIZ010000326.1:0-2729 GCA_051953235.1 Nitrobacter sp.
CGGCGCGATCGCGGTCGCCGCCATCGGCATTGCCTTGTGGTCGCAACCGGGTGACTGGTGGCGGCGGCCGTGGTCGATGCCGTACAGGCCCGTCATTTCGGAGCGGCTGCGGCAGCCCGCCACCTACATGCTGCTCAACAAGCCGACGGCGTATATCGCGCCGCTGTTGCCGCCGCGCTCGCGCTTCTACCAGATCGGCGATATCGTGGTGCCCGTCGTCAGCGGAGGCGTGTTCGACAAGCGAATCCGTGCTGGCCTTGCCGATCCGTTACCCGGCGGCATCTGGGAGATTCACGACCGCAACGAACGCGTTCAATGGGAGCAACTGACGCGGTTCGGCCTGACCACCGATCCGTCGCAGCCCTGCGTGGAAATCGAGTCGGTCAATCCCGCATCAGTGATTCAGGTCTGTCCGCTCAAGAAGGCAGCGCGCTAACGGCGGCGGAAACCGTCTACTCAGGCGTGGCCGGCGTCGTTCGACAGCATGCCGGGATCGATGCCGATCTTGTGCAGGGCGCGGTTGTACTTGTCCTCGATATCGCGGCCGAAAATCAGATCTGGATCGGCCGGGCAGTGCAACCACCCATTGTCCTGGATTTCGGTCTCGAGCTGACCCGGCGCCCATCCGGCGTAACCAAGCGCCAGCATCGCGTGTTTCGGACCCGCGCCCTTCGCGATGGCTTTCAGAATGTCGACCGTCGCCGTCAGGCAGATGCCGTCGTCGATCGGTAGCGTCGCATCCTCGATGAAGAAATCGCTGGAGTGCAGAACGAAGCCGCGGCCGGTTTCGACCGGACCGCCCTTCATCACCTTCATCGCCTCGGCGGTCTCCGGCAGCTTGATCTGGTCGGATTTCTTGATGATGTCGAGTTGCACGAGAAGGTCGCTGAAATCGATGCTTCCGGCGGGACGGTTGACGATGATGCCCATCGCGCCTTCCGATGAATGCGCGCAAACATATATCACCGAGCGCGCGAACCGCTCATCTTCCATGACCGGCATCGCGATCAGCAACTGGCCGTCCAGATAGCCCTCGCCCACGGCCTCGACATTCGCGCCGGTCGCCTTGGAGCGGCCATTTCCAAGCCTTTTTCGTGCTGGATTCATCAGCAAACGACTCTCATATTGCACTCCATCCTGATATTGGGTGCCAATTCTGTCAATCAACCATCCCGCCTGGTTCAGACAACGGATCACAAGCAATTCAATGGTTTGTCAAAACCCCGGCCTGTAAAGACGTCGCATGACCGCCAGAGTTCCCCTCCCCGCCGCGCCTTGCGTCGCCGCCGCACTTTTCATGTCCCTGTTATCCTCCCATGCGATGGCGGAGGACGCGTCGCCTTGGCAGGAGGAAAGCCACTCCGCGGTCCGCCTGCTCGCAGGCTCGCGCAGCGGCACCGTGCTGCTCGGCGGCATCGCCTTTCGGCTCGAGCCGGGATGGAAGACCTACTGGCGCACGCCGGGCGACTCCGGCGTGCCGCCACGCTTCGACTTTTCCAAATCGGACAACATCGACGCGGTGACCGTGCTGTGGCCCGCACCTTCGAAATTCCCCGACGGCGCCGGCGGACATTCGCTCGGCTACAAGAACCAGGTGGTGCTGCCGCTGCGCATCGTCGCCAAGAGCGCCGACAAGCCGATCACGCTGCGCGCCACCATCGACTACGCCGTGTGTGAAAAGCTCTGTGTCCCCGTTCAAGCCACCGTCGAGCTTCCGTTCGTCAGCGTCGCCAGCACCGAGGACAGCGCGCTCGCTTCGGCGCTCGATACCGTGCCGAAGCCGGCTAGGGTCGGCGATCCCAATCCGCTGACCATTCGCGACGTCAAGCGCGAAGGAAAATCCGGCGTCACCGTCGATGTCGTCACACCGAATCCAAAGGACAGCGTCAGCCTGTTCGTCGAGGGGCCGACGCCGGACTGGGCCCTGCCGATTCCAACGCTGGTCGATCACGCGCCGCCGGGCGTGAAGCGATTCTCGTTCCAGCTCGATGGCCTGCCGCCTAACACCGATCCAGAGGGCGCGGCGCTGAAACTGACGCTGGTCGGCGGTGACCGCGCCTACGAGTTCAATATCAATCTGAATTGACTGCCGAATTCGCGGCCCATGGAACGGCCGCATCATCGCTTTCGCCCAACTGAATCTTAACGAATCGTTGCTAGGCCGGACTCTCGCGCCTCTCGCGCGGCATGAGGATTTTGCCGTGGCCGTAACGGACACCCAATCTACCGTCGCATCGCGATCACCCGGCCTGATCGGACGGCTGCGCGCGATGCTGGGTGGATCCAGCGAGGCGTCGCTGACCAAGCGCCTTGCCGGCACGATCTTCATCATCCGTGTCATCAGCGCCGGTCTTGCCTACGTCGCGCAGATCCTGCTGGCGCGCTGGATGGGCAGTTCGGACTACGGCATCTACGTCTACGTCTGGACCTGGGTGCTGCTGCTCGGCAGCATGATGGATTTTGGCACCTCGGCCTCGGCCCAGAAGATCATTCCGGAATATCGTGCCAGCGGCGACGATGCGCTGCTGCGCGGTTTCCTGTCCGGCAGCCGTTGGATGACGTTCACCGTCTCCTCGCTGATCGCGCTGCTGCTTGCCTATCTCGTCAGGACTCTGTCGCCCTGGCTCGATCCGGCGAGCGTCATGCCGCTCTATCTCGGCTGTCTGACGCTGCCGGCTTTCGTCGTCGCCAACATGCAGGACGGCATCGCGCGCTCCCACGACTGGATG
>JBQCIZ010000327.1:0-4354 GCA_051953235.1 Nitrobacter sp.
TCCGACAAGGGCTCGGCGCCGACGCTCGTCTTCGACGAAATCGATACCGGCGTCGGTGGCGCGGTGGCCGACGCCATCGGCGCGCGGCTGGCGCGCTTGGCCGGCAAGGTGCAGGTGATGGCGGTGACCCATGCGCCGCAGGTCGCGGTGCGGGCCGACCAGCATCTGCTGATTTCAAAGGATGCGCTCGATCGCGGCAAGCGCGTCGCCACCCGCGTCGCGACGCTGGCGAAGGATCATCGCCGCGAGGAAATCGCCCGGATGCTCGCCGGTGCCGAGATCACCGCCGAAGCCCGCGCCGCCGCCGACCGGCTGCTCAAGGCGGCGGGGTAGCCGACGCGTAGGTTTTGTGACGTCATGCCCGGCCTTGTGCCGGGCATCCACGTCTTTAGAGTCGGGAGTGAGACGTGGATGGCCGGGACAAGCCCGGCCATGACGGAATGAGCTGTTATGCCCAAGACAAAGTCACCCAAATCGCCGCTGGAGATTGCCTCCCTCACCAGGGCGAAGGCCGCCGTCGAGCACAAGCGCCTTGCGCTGGAGATCGAGGCACACAACGAACGCTACTATCAGAAGGACGCACCGACCGTATCGGATGCCGCCTACGACGCGCTGCGCCGAAGACTCGAAGAGATCGAGGCGCGCTTTCCCGATCTGGTCACGGCGAACTCGCCGACGCAGACAGTAGGCGCCGCGCCCGCGCGCGGTTTCGCCAAGGTGCAGCACGCGGTGCCGATGCTGTCGCTTGGCAATGCCTTCAGCGACGAGGAGGTCGCCGAATTTGTCGAACGCATCCAGCGTTTCCTGAAACTTGGGTCGGACGAAATTCCCGCCATCGTCGCCGAGCCGAAGATCGACGGGCTGTCGCTGTCGCTGCGCTACGAGAACGGCGAACTGGTGCGCGCGGCGACGCGTGGCGATGGGTTTACCGGAGAGGACGTCACCGCCAACGTTCGCACCATCAAGGATGTGCCGCACAAACTGAAGGGCCGCAATGTTCCCGCCGCTTGCGAGTTGCGCGGTGAGGTCTACATGCTCAAAAAGGATTTCCTCGCGCTCAATAAAAAGCAGGCCGAAGCCGAGGACACCGTGTTCGCCAATCCTCGCAATTCGGCGGCGGGCTCGCTGCGCCAGAAAGATGTCGCGATCACGGCGTCGCGGCCGCTGAAATTCTTCGCCTACACCTGGGGCGAGATGAGCGAGCGTCCGTCCGATACCCAGCATGGCATGCTGAAGTGGATGGAGAAGGCAGGCTTCGTCGTCAATCCGCTGGTCACGCTGTGCAAGAGCGTCGACGACGTGCTGGCCTTCTATCGCAGGATTGGCGAACAGCGCGCTTCGCTCGGCTACGACATCGACGGCGTGGTCTACAAGGTCGACCGGCTCGATTGGCAGGAGAGGCTCGGCTTCGTGTCGCGCTCGCCGCGCTGGGCGATCGCGCACAAGTTCGCAGCCGAGCAGGCGACCACCATCCTCAACGGCATCGATATCCAGGTCGGCCGCACCGGCGCGATGACGCCGGTGGCGCGGCTCGAGCCCGTGACGGTCGGCGGTGTCGTGGTGTCGAACGCGACATTGCATAACGAGGATTACATCAAGGGTATCGGCAATGACGGCCAGCCGATCCGCGACGGCGTCGACCTGCGTGTCGGCGACACCGTGGTGGTGCAGCGCGCGGGTGACGTGATCCCGCAGGTGGTCAGCGTTGTCATCGGCAAGCGGCCGAAAAGCGCGAAGCCCTACAAATTTCCAGATAAGTGCCCGATCTGCGGCAGCCACGCCGTGCGCGAGGAGGACGAGGCGGTGCGCCGCTGCACCGGCGCGCTGATCTGTCCGGCGCAGGCGGTGGAGCGGTTGAAGCACTTCGTGTCGCGTCTGGCGTTCGACATCGACGGCCTCGGCGAGAAACAGATTCAAGAATTCTATGACGACGGCCTGATCATGCACCCGGTCGACATCTTCACGCTGGAGAAGCGCGATGCCCGCGCGGCAAAAAAGCTGCGCGATCGCGAAGGCTATGGCGAGGTTTCGGTGCGCAATCTGTTTGCCGCGATCGACGCCCGCCGCAAGATCGAATTGAACCGGCTGATCTTCGCGCTCGGCATCCGCCATGTCGGCGAGGGCAATGCAAAACTGCTGGCGCGGCACTACGGCAGTATCGAGAATTTCCGCGGCGCCATGACCGAAGCGGCCGCGGCGCAGACCGGGGAGGGCAACGCATCGGAAGCCTATGCCGATCTCAACAACATCGCAGGCGTCGGCGACATCGTGGCCGATGCGGTGGTTGAGTTCTTTGCCGAGAAGCGCAACGTCAAGGCGCTGAACGACCTCCTTGCGGAAATCGAAGTGCTGCCGATGGAGCAGCCCCGCAAGGATTCCGCCGTTGCCGGCAAGACCGTGGTGTTCACGGGATCGCTGGAAAAATTCACCCGCGACGAGGCCAAGGCGTCGGCCGAGCGCATGGGCGCTAAAGTCTCGGGCTCGGTGTCAAAGAAGACAGATCTGGTGGTCGCCGGTCCCGGCGCGGGATCGAAGCTGAAGGACGCCGAGAAGCACGGCGTGAAGGTGATCTCCGAGGACGACTGGCTGAAACTGATCGAGGGGTGAGGGGCATTTTGCTTTCCCTTGAATCCGCAGGTGCGTGCGAAAATCCGTTCGCACGTCATCCTTCGAGGCTCGCTGTCGCTCGCACCTCTGGATGACGGCCCCCCACGTCTGCGCGGCTTCCGTTCATCAACATTAAATCGCAGCATTCCTTATCCCCGGTCCCGCAGCGTCGCTTATCCTGCGCATGTCCTGTTCACGAGGGGCGCATCATGAGGCGTCTTGGTGTGGAGCAGGATACGGCGTCCCGCGCGTCGTGCCTCGCAAGCACGCGTCCGGGAGGTTTTGGGTCACCGCCCGGCTCCACTACGGGGGTCTGCCACAGGTTGGCTGGACGCGGTGCAGGTGAACGCGGAGAAATCCGCCGGATGCGGGCTTCAGCGCCCGCGGCCTGTACCCGGAAGCGCGGTCCCGAAACCCAAAATCGCCGTGACGGAGCGCCGGAAGGCGTCGCCGCGGCCTCTGCTCTCCGCCGTTTCGGAGATCACGCTGCGGAAACTGAACGACCAAGATGCGCCGCCCGGCGCTCCGTCACCCCTCATTTTCCTGAGGGGTGAGAAGTCGAAGAGTAAAACTCGGAGCTTCGGCTCGCGAGAATGCGGATGCGTGCTCACGGGACCTGTTTGATATTTAAATCTGTTGTTGCTGCTGGGACGGCCCGTCATCCTGAGGTGCGAGCTCTGAGCGGCGCAATTGCGCCGCAGCAAGCCTCGAAGGACGACGGCAATGCGCATCCTTCGAGGCTCGCCGCAAGTGCGGCTCGCACCTCAAGATGACGAAAACGCCGTCCTCACAACAGCCCGGTTTCCTCTTCTTCGGCCTGCTCAATCAGCGCTTCGGTGACGACGGTCGAACTGCGCGGCACGAGGAAGATCATGGTCGACGCGCAGGCCATCGACAGGACGAGTAGCGCGATGTTGAGGGGCAGCGGCGTCGAGAAATGGCCGCCGAGATACGCGCCGAATTGCGAGCACAGCGATCCGAAGCCCATCTGCAAAAATCCCATCGCGCCGGATGCAGTGCCGGCGGCCGAGGGGCGGATGCTGAGCGCGCCGGCGGCCGAATTCGACATCACGAAGGCGTTGGCGAACATGATCAGCATGTGGGTGATGAAGAGCCAGGATGGCACCTGGTTCAGCCCGGCGAATCCCCAGATCACATTGAGAGCCGCGCCCACGATCTGCAACGCGAGGCCGAACCAGATCAGGCGATCGAGGGTGTGATGCGGCGAGAAGCGCGCGCAGAACAGGTTGCCGATCAGGTAGGCGATGCCGGAGGTCGCGAACCACGCACCGTACTCAATGGTGGAACGGCCCATCTGCGTCACCACCACATAGGGGCCGGCGCCCGCGAACACGAAAATGATCGCCGAGGCCAGCACCTGACACAGCATGTAGCCGACAAAGGCGCGGCTCGCGAGCAGGATGCGCGCGTCGCGGACAAAGCCGCTCTCGAGGGCGGGATCGGCGCGGCGGCGGGTTTCCGGTAGTGCGATCGCGATGCCGGCCGCGATCAGGATGGCCGCTGCGGTGATCGCGTAGAAGATCGTACGCCAGCCGAAATTGTGTTCGAGCAGGCCGCCTGCGAGCGGGCTCAGCAGTTGCCCGATCATCAGCGCGGCGACCACGAGGCTGATCATGGCGCCAACGCGCTCGCGCGGATAGAGATCGCGGATGATCGCGCGTGCGATCACCATGCCGCCGGCGCCGCCGAGCGCCTGAAAGAATCGCGCGGCGATCAGTTGCGGCAG
>JBQCIZ010000328.1:0-6355 GCA_051953235.1 Nitrobacter sp.
AGCCCTTTGCTTGATGCGGACCATGACGATCACGGCGCTTGCGTGCTGCCTCGTCATTGGCGTCGCGGCGGCTGGGATCCTCGGCCGCGATCACATTCCCGCCGTTCCGTTCTTTTCATCACCGCCTCCGCCTCCGGTCGATCCGGGTCCCGTCGCCAACCGCGATGGCAAGACCGACCGGCTTCCGGTCGCGATCCCGCCTGCGCCCGCTGAGGTTGCCAGCGCTGCCGCGGGCGAACCGCTGCGGCAGGCCCTTGCAACGGACGGCCCCGTCGATGCGGAGGTTCTGCCGACGATGGCGCCGATTGCGCATCCCCCGCTGCCGCATCCGCGGCCGAAGCTCGCCAACCAGCTCGTTCAGAAGAATTATTCGCTGCTCAGCGACATGCAGATCGCCGCGCTGAAGGGGCGGTTGCAGTTGACGCGTGCACAGGAGCCGTACTGGCCGGCAGTGGAAAGCGCGTTGCGCGATGTCGCGCGAAAGGTTCATGCACGGCATTCGGCGTCGCCGGGAACGCCCGCCAATCTCGGCCCCGCCGACATCCAGCAGATCAAGACCGCGGCCCAGCCGCTGCTGACGCGGCTGCGCGAGGACCAGAAGCGCGAGGCGCGCTCGCTCGCCCGCGTCATCGGGCTGGAAGCTGTGGCGTCGCTGATTTGAGCCGTCATCCGTATTCAGATGACATTCGAGTCGTCCCCGCGAACGCGGGGACCCATACGTACCGAACCAACGGTTGTCCGCGACAATCCGACCCGATGCTTCAATTGAAAAGGTACGGCGTATGGGTCCCTGCGTTCGCAGGGACGACGTCCGTTGCGATCATCGCTTGTGCATATCCTTGCACGCCGCCTGCAAACAAAACTCCCGGCCCGGCCGGTCGGCCTGAAACGTTTCAATGAAGCCGCCCTTGCGCTGTGTCACGTAGACAGTCTTGCCGTCGGGGCCGCCGAAGGCGAGGTTGGTCGGCTCCTTCACGGTGGTTGGAATCTCGCGCAGCATTTGTCCCTTCGGCGCCAGCACGGCGATGGTGCCTTTCAGCAGCCGCGCGACGTAGAGCGTGCCGTCCACGTCGGCGCGGATGCCGTCGATGTCGAAATCCGGGAATTTCCTCACCAGCCGCGGCGACATGAGCCGCGTGCCGTCGATCAGGTAGGCCCAGATCTCGCGCGTTTCGGATTCCCCGACATAGAGCGTCTTGCCGTCCGGGCTGAGTTCGATGCCGTTCGTGGTCGTCATCGGCCGCTCGCTGCTCATGCGTTCACCGACACCGTTGCCGTCGGCGCCGCGCGTGATCCGCCACACCTGCCCGCTGCGGTGTTTGAAACTGGGATCGCTCGCATAGATCGTCCCGTCGGCGGCGACCGTCATGTCGTTCGGCTGGTTGAAGTCGTCGGAATGAAAATAAGTCTTCAGTTCGGTCGAACCGGGCTCGACGACGAAGATGTTATGTCTCTTGTAGTCAGCGATGAACATCCGCCCGTGGGAATCGAACCGGATCGAATTGGCGATGCTGCCTTCGGGCAGCGTGAGAAACAGTTTCGACGCCGCGGCGCCTGCCGGCAGCATCCCGATCGTGCCCGCCTTGCCGAAATTGACCACATAGAGATTGCCTTTGGCGTCGACCGCCGGCCCCTCGATGCCGAAGGTGTATTCGCCCGCGGGCGTCAGTTGACGGCTCTGGAACTGGTCGAGGCCTGCGAGCGCGGGCGCGCTCAGCGCCAGCGCGATCAGGACTTCACAAAGCCACCAGGTTGCCCTGTTCGATATAGTAGCCGTCATCGTCGGTGCATTCGCCATTGAGATAGAGGTCTGCTGGCCGGTAAATGCGGCTGAAGTTCGGTTTCTCCCGCGCCGACCGCGCGACAACGACGACGATCGCTCTCGCGGGCAGTTCGCCGCAGATGCGTCCCGTCTTGTTGCGGAACCTGCGCTCGACCGGGCCGGGCCTGACGCGCATGCGCGTGCCCGGAACGAGCGTGGCGATGAACTGATCGACCGTCGCCAGCAACGCCTTGTAGCCGGGCTCGGTATTGACGAGATTTTCGCCGCCGGGCGGCATCGGCTTTTCACCGCCGAGGCCGCGCAGCCGCGTGTGCCATCGTGAAGCATCGGGATCGCCGGGGTAGAGCCAGCCGTCCTGCGACAGCAGGAATTGCAAGGCCGTGCTGTCTTTCTCTGTGTCGCTCTGGCCGGGCTTCAGCCCGAAATCCGAATGGCAGCCCATGCAATGTTTCTCGATCAGGCTTTTGCGGATTTGCGTCCAGCGCGCGCGATTTGTCGCGCTGGCTTCGACGAACCCGGTCAGCTTCGCGATCTCCTGCGCGGTGCGGTTGCCGCAAGGCGGCGGTGGCGGGGCAGGCGCATCGGTTGCATCGATCCGCAGGATCGTCCTGTTCTTGTCCTCGACTACCCAGATCGCGCCGTCGGACGCCACCGTCATGCCGACCGGCGCGCCCTGCGGCCGCACGCCATTGACGCGATACCAGTCGGAGACCAGTTCGGTGAATGCCGCGGCCCCGACCGGTTGCGCGTTATCGGTCTGGAACGGCCGCGACGGCTCGGCCGCGCAACTGACGCTGTAGCGCACCGGCGGCGGACTGATTTTTGGAAAGCCCCTGTCATCGACGTCGTAGACCAGGATGCGGCTGCCGGTCGGACGATAGCCGTGCAGGCCGACGATCAGTTTGCCGTCAAGCGCGGGAAATTTAGCCCCATGGTAGTAGAGCATCGCAAGCGGCGCACCGTGCGGCGGCAACAGCGACAGCGGCGCGCGATAGAGCGCCGTGTTGTCGCAGAGATTTTTGTAGGTCGAGGCCATGCGCAGGAACGCCCTGTATTCCGGGCTGACGGTTTTCAGGTCGTAGCAGTAGGGCCAGCCATAGTGCTTGCCCTTCTCCAGCGCGTTGATCTCCTCGTTCGGCATGAAGATGTCGGGCAGGTCGCGGCCGTTCTCGGCCTGCAGGAAGGCAAATCCCGCGTCGGGAAAATCCGGATGCATCGCGAGCGCCATCGAGTTGCGCAGGCCGCGTGCGAAGACTTCGCGCGGTGGATTTTCGTCGCCTGGCTTCAGCGTGGGAAAGATACCGCCTTGAGGCGGCGTGAAGGTCCAGATCGCGGCCAGCGGCGAAGGGCCTTCGCCGGCGGCGCAGGGTTTTGTCGCACTCGCGGGCAGGCAGTTGTCGCTGGGCGCACCGACATTGACATAGAGTTTGCCGGTCTTGTCGAATACGAAAGCCTTCAGCGGATGCGCCGCGTCGCTGACGACGGTACCGTCGGAAAGCGTGACGCGGCTGCCGGGCAGCTCGCGCACAATGACCTCAACGGTGGCCTTCGGATTCTCCGCCAGCGGATCGAAGCGGAAAATGGTCTCGGCAGTGGAGGCATAGACCTTGTTGTCGATGCCGCGGACGAGGCCGAACGGCTGATCGAGCCCGCCGATCAACTCCCGGACGCGATGGCCGGCTGGCTGCGCCGGGTCGAGCAGCAGCAGCTTTCCGTTGGGCGAGCCGAAACCCACCATGTCCGCGATAACGAATTTGCCCGAGCCGGGAATCTGCAGGATCGAGCGCGGGAAGGCGAGGCCGTCCTGTTGGCTTGCGACCAGCCCCGCGCAAAAGCCGTCGCGCATGCCGATCCGCACCGCCGGGAAGGCATTCGGCGCCGCGCCGCAAAGCTCCGAGCCTGTCGCGTAACCGCTCGAGCCATTGGCATCAGCAAGACGAGGAGCAACCGCGAGTCCGATGACGCTCAAGGCCATCAGACAAAATGCGCGACGTCCTTGCGATCTGATAGGGGAAAGTTGCATCGCCGACGGAAATTACGGTTGAGCCGATCGGCTTATATCACGCGGTGCGCGGGCTGCGCGCAGCAGCATTTGCCCCGAGACGGAATTTTCGTCGTGGCTTCTCAGTGCCTTCCGATTGATGTTAGCCTTGCTCGCTCCGGATGTCGCTTGCGGCCCGGCCACGAACAAGAAACGAGGGAGGAAACGGATTTGTCGCAGGTGCTTGCGGGCGTTCGCGTCCTTGATTTCGGCCGTTATATTGCGGGACCTTACTGCGGCGCGTTGCTCGCGGACTACGGTGCGGAGGTGATCCGCATCGAGAAGCGCAGCGGCGGCGAGGATCGCTTTCTCGCACCGGTGTCGGATACGGGTGCCGGCGGCCTGTTCATGCAGATGAACCGCAACAAGAAATCGGTGACGCTGGATCCGATGACGCCGGCAGGCGCCGAGGTGGTCAAGCGTCTGGTCGCCACCGCCGATGTCGTGATCGCGAACCTGCCGGCGCCGACGCTGAAGGCGATGCAACTCGATTACGACAGCCTGCGCGCGACAAAGGACAACGTCATCCTGGCGACCGCCTCCGCCTTCGGCGCGACCGGACCGTATGCCGAGCGCGTCGGCTTCGACAGCATCGGGCAGGCGATGTCGGGTTCGGTCTACATGACGGGCGAGCCGGGCCAGCCCTACCGCGCCTCGGTGCCTTATGTGGATTTCGGCACGGCGCTCGCGCTCGCGTTCGGCACGATGGCCGCGCTGATGGAGCGCGGCCGCACCGGAAGGGGTCAGGTCGTCGAGGGCGCGCTGCTGCGCACCGCGCTCAACATGATGGGTCCGGCGCTGATCGAGCAGGCGGTGCTGAAGATCGATCGCATCCCGACCGGCAATCGCGGTCAGACCTCCGCGCCCAGCGACATTCTCCCGACAAAGGACGGCTACGTCCTCGTCGCGGTCGTCGGCCAGCCGCTGTTCGAGCGCTGGGCGAAGCTGATGGGGGATGCCGAGACTTGGCTGAACGATCCGCGCTTCAAGGACGATCTGGCGCGCGGCGACAATGCCATCGCGATCAGCGCGCGGATGCGCGAATGGTGCGCCGGGCGCACCACGGCGGAAGCGATTGCCGAGTTGGAAGCGGCGCGCATCCCGGCGGGACCGGTGCTGTCGCTCCAGCAGGCGCTCGACGACGAGCATGTGGTCGCGACCGGCTATCTGCAGCCGGTCGACTATCCCGGCACGCGCGTAGCCGCGCCGGTGCCGCGCAGTCCCGTTTATCTGTCGGAGACGCCCGGTGAAATCCGCACCCGCGCGCCGCTATTGGGCGAGCATACCGACGAGGTGCTGGCGAGCGTTGGCTATTCGGCGGAGGAGATTTTGGGGCTGCGAGAGAGCGGGGCGGTGTGAACACGTGCATGTCGGATGATATGCACAGCAATTGCACATACGATCAGGGGCACAGAGCGCTAGACATGGCGACCTTCATCTTGATTCCCGGCGGATGGCAGGGTGGCTGGGCTTTCGAGAAAGTGGCCGAGCTTCTCGTCGCGCACGGGCACAACGCCGTACCGCTCACCCTTGCCGGACTTGGCGACGTGCCGGCGCCGTCGGCCAATCTTTCCGTTCACATCGGCGAGGCCGTTCGCGCCATCAAGGCTTATCGCGGCGATATCGTTCTGGCCGGTCACTCCTACGGCGGAATGGTGGTGAGCGGCGCGGCCGATGCCGCGCCCGGCAATATCCGCGCGCTGGTTTATTCCGACGCCTATGTGCCGGAAACCGGCGACTCGGTGTGGTCGCTCACCAGCCAGCAGTTCCGCGATGCGTTCGTTGCGGGTGCTGCGGCCGATGGACTGACCTGCGCGCCGCCGCCGCATCTCGACGCGCGCTGCCGCCCGCATCCGATGGGCACGTTTCTCCAGGCCATCGCCCTCAGCGGAGGCTGGCGCGACGTTCCGCGAAAGGTGTTCGTCGGCGCGCATGGATGGGACGGAAGCCCGTTCCTCGATCTCTATCGGCGTCTGGACGCCGATCCCGCATGGACGACGTTCGCCTTCGATTGCGGACACAACATCCCGCGTCTCAAGCCGGAAGCCTTCGCCGAGATCTTGCTGGCTCAGGTTTGAATTGAGCGTCAACCCATCTTCAGGCGCGCCGAAAGACGTCTATGACACCATTCAAGGGCAGGGTGGCCGCAAAATAGGGACGCGCGGCGACTGAACTTTGGTGACCGTCGTGTGTTACCATCGTGGCTCACGCCGGTGTGACAACCGGCCATAGCAGAGATGATGGACGCGGGTGATTTTGCCGGTTTCTGCCCGCGACCAGCGCATCGGTACGCGCCGCCATCTAACCTGTTCGCCGGCGTGAGCGCTTGCTCTTGTCAGGCTGGCGCAAGTGCGATCAAGCATAGGTTGGCGGGTTGGCGAGGCGGACTCACCAATGCCGGCACAGCGAGATCGTCGTTGCTCAAATCGATGCGGACAGGACGAATGGTGCCCCTGGCCGGAATCGAACCAGCACTCCTTGCGGAACTCGATTTTGAGTCGAGCGCGTCTACCAGTTCCGCCACAGGGGCA
>JBQCIZ010000329.1:0-2332 GCA_051953235.1 Nitrobacter sp.
GTGGGTCCATGGGCCATGGAAGTGCAGTTCGTATTGACCGTCGACCTTGCGCAATTCGTATTCGGGCAACCGGAACGTCGTGAGCCAGTCGATGAAGTCCGGCGAGAACATCTGGGTCTTGCCGTAGAACGTATTACCGGAGAGCCAGATCAGTTCTTTCTTGCTGAAGCCGATGCTTCGCGCGTGGTCGAGTTGCGCGCGTAACTCGCCTTCGTCGATGACCTCGGCAAGGCGGACGCGGCGGCTGCGGTTGATGACTGAAAAGGTCACATGCTCGTCCGGATAGAATTCCCGGATCATCTGCAGCATCAGCAGCTTGTAGAAATCGGTATCCAGCAGGCTGCGCACGATGGGATCGAGGCGCCAGCCGTGATTGTAGGTTCGCGTCGCGATATCCGTAACGGTCATGCCGCTAAAGTATCGTGCGGCCAGCCATTTGCAAAGTGCAGGGCCGCCGATGCCGGAGGGTCAGTCCGGCGCTACCTGCATGACTTTCCGGACTGCCGTTTCCACTTCGTTCCAGGCCGGCTTGTCAGGGGCGAACTGGCTGCGGAGGTAAATCACGAGATCGGCGACCTGTTCGGCATTCAGGCTTCCCTTGAATGCCGGCATATAGCCGAGGTCGCTGGAGACCGGTGTGTCGATGCCGTGCAGGATCACCTGGATCAGGTTGTCGGGTGTCGCGCTATGCAGGTTGCTGTTCAACGCCAGCGACGGCCGGCTGCCGAACAGTTGGAGGCCTCCGACCGCATGGCAGACAGCGCAGGCGCCGTCATAGATCCGGGCGCCGTTTTGGGGGGCTGCGTAGTTGCGCGACAAGGTCGCCGTCTCCAGTTGTGTCGCGCGCGCTTCCTGTTCGTCGTTGCTAATCGCCGTGTTGAAAGACGCGAGGTAGTGCGCCATCGCCTGGATGTCGCTATCCGGCAGCGCGGCGAGTTCTTTCACGACCGGACCCATCGGTCCCGCCGCCACGCCGTGAAAGCGCGAATGGCCGGTGCGAAGGTAGGCGAACAACTCGCTCTCGCTCCACGGTATCGGCGCGTGCGACAGCGACGTCAGCGGTGGCGCCTCCCATCCTTCGGCAATGCCGCCGGCAAGATAGGCTTTTCCATCCTTCTCTGCGCCGAGCGCGTTGCGCGGCGTATGGCACGCGCCGCAATGGCCAAGGCTTTCCACCAGATAGGCACCACGATTCCACAAGTCGGATTTAGCCCTGTCGGGCGTGAATTCGCTGCTGCTATGGAACAGTGCATTCCACCCGGCCATCAGCGGACGGAGATTGAAGGGGAAGGGCAGCACCGTTTCGCGGCTTTTCGCGCGTACCGGCGGTTGCGCCATCAGGTAGGCGTAGAGCGCCTGCAAGTCCGCATCGGTTGTCTTCGCGAAATGATTGTACGGAAAAGCGGGATAGAGCTGCCGCCCATCGCGATGAAGGCCTTCCCGCATCGCGCGCTCGAAGGCTGGATAGGACCATGCACCGATGCCGGTTTCGGCATCGGGCGTGATGTTGGTCGCGTAGATGATCCCGAACGGGGTTTCCAGCGGTCGCCCGCCCGCGTTTGTGATTCCATTGGGGGCGGTGTGGCACACCGCGCAATCGCCGAGCGCCGCGAGTTGCGCGCCGCGCGCGATGGTCGCTGCGGAGTAGGTGGATGCATCCGGACGCGCGATCGGCGCGATCGCACGTCCCGGCAAGATCGCCACCGCGACTCCGATGGCAGCAGTGCATAGCGCGGCGATGCCGGAGATGATACCGAGCGGTTTTGCAAACGGACTTTTTTGTGCGCGCGGTGGAGAAGATGGCGGCGCCCGCAAAACGTGAGCCGGTGCTGACGCCACGCGTCCGAGACCGGCCCTGATTTTCTCCGGCGTAAACGGCGGCTCGCGAAACCGCACGCCGGTCGCATCGAAGATGGCGTTGGCGATCGCAGCGGCGCTCGGCACCGAGGCGGATTCGCCGACGCCCATCGGCGGCTGGTCGGCGCGCGGCAACATCAGCACATCGATCTTCGGAATGTCGGGGAACTTCACGATGGGGTAGGTGCCCCATTCGCGGCTCGCGGCCGCCGACGGCTCGAACGCGACTTCCTCCATCAGCGCCCGGCTGGTGGACTGGATGACGTTGCCGTGAATCTGATGACGGACGCCGTCCGGATTGATCATCAGGCCGGAATCCTGGCCTGCGACGACGCGCGTGACGCTGACCTCGCCAGTTTCTTTGTTGACGGCGACATCTGTCACCCAGGCTGACCACGCCGCCGGCTTGCCGGGAAATGGGCCGTGAACGTAGAGCGCATAGGCAAAGCCACGGCCGTGAACCACGTCGCTGTCC
>JBQCIZ010000330.1:0-4760 GCA_051953235.1 Nitrobacter sp.
TGCTGGCGTTCCTGATCATGGTGTTCGGGATGTTCATGTCGATCCTGGACATCCAGATCGTCTCGGCGTCGCTTTCTGAAATTCAGGCCGGCCTGTCCGCGAGTTCGAGCGAAGTGTCGTGGGTGCAGACCGCGTACCTGATCGCCGAGGTGATCGCGATTCCGCTGTCGGGATTCCTGTCGCGCGCGCTCGGCACCCGGCTGCTGTTTGCGATCTCCGCGGCCGGCTTCACCGGCGCAAGTTTCCTGTGCGGTTTCGCCACCTCGATCGCGCAGATGATCGTCTGGCGCGCGCTTCAGGGCTTTCTCGGCGCCGGCATGATCCCGACGGTGTTCGCCTCCGCCTACACGGTGTTTCCGCGCAGCAAGTTCAATATCGTCGGGCCGATCATCGGCCTCGTCGCCACGCTGGCGCCAACCATCGGTCCGACCGTCGGCGGTTACATCACCGACCTGATGTCGTGGCACTGGCTGTTCTTCGTCAACATCTTCCCCGGTGTCATCATCACCATCGGCGTGCTGGCGCTGGTTGATTTCGACGAGCCGCATTTTGCCCTGCTTGAGCGCTTCGACTGGATCGGCCTCATCACCATGGGTGGCTTCCTCGGCTCGCTCGAATATGTGCTGGAAGAGGGGCCGCAATACGAGTGGCTGCAGGATACGTCGGTGGCGATCTGCGCGGCCGTGTGCGTGGTATCCGCGATCGGCTTCTTCTGGCGCGTGCTGACCGCGAAGGAGCCGATCGTCGACATCCGCACGTTCGGCAACCGCAACTTCGCGGTCGGTTGCATGCTGTCGTTCTGCGTCGGCATCGGGCTTTACGGCCTGACCTACATCTATCCGCGCTATCTCGCGGAGGTGCGCGGCTACAACGCGCTGATGATCGGCGAAACCATGTTCGTGTCCGGCATCACCATGTTCTTCACGGCGCCTGTGGTCGGGCGGCTGATGATGAAGTTCGACATGCGCTACATCATCGCCGCCGGTCTCGTGATCTTCGCGCTCGGTTCGTGGCAGATGACCTTCATCACCCGCGACTACGATTTCTACGAGCTGCTGGTGCCGCAGATCCTGCGCGGTATCGGCATGATGCTGGCGATGGTGCCGGTCAACAACATCGCGCTCGGCACCTTGCCGCCGGACCGCGTCAAGAACGCCTCGGGCTTGTTCAACCTGACGCGCAACCTCGGCGGTGCAGTGGGACTAGCCATCATCAATCAGGTGCTGAACGACCGCACCGACCTGCACATCTCCCGCCTGCACGATCGTGTCACCTGGGGCAATGCCACAGCGACCGAGACGCTCAACATGCTGACGCAAAAGTTCCAGGGGCTCGGCAACGCGTCGATGATGGCCTTGAAGCAGTTGTCGATGATCGTGCATCGCCAGGCGGTGGTGATGGGCTATGGCGACGCGTTCTTCCTGCTGACGGTGTTCTATGTCGGCCTGACGGCGCTGGTTTTTCTGCTGAACAAGCCGGCCAACATGACGGCCGAGCCGGCGCACTGAGGCTTTTGCGTCACGGTTCGGTGAGATACGCAGGCAAATCGGCTGTCGAATCTTGCCAACCGCGCGCCGCGCACCTATAACGCCCAACCTTTCGCTCGAACCGGGGAGATTTGTCGATGAATTCATCCATGTCGCAGATCGCGCACCCGCGTCCGATGCTTGATCGGGATGCCCGCACCGCGCTCTGAGCGCCGTTTCGCCGGTACCGGTCGGACCTGAGGGTCCGGTCACGTTTCTTCCAAACACGACCCGATTTGAACCCGTATGCGTCGCAGCCTTGCCGCTCGCGCATCGTCAGCCGATGGAGCCGTCCGCGCGAAGCGGCCGGATATTGTCATGACCGCCGAAACCCGCAATCGGCCCGCCGCGATCCGCGTGGTGTTGCCGTTCGTCTTTCGCCACTGGCTGCGCCAGCCGGTCGGCGCCACGACCGTCGCTGCCGGATTGCTCGGCGCGATCGTCGCCGATCTCTTCATGCCGATGTTTTCGGGCCGCCTCGTCGACGCGGTCGCCGCCGGCGCATCCGATCCGGCGGCGCGCCGCGCCGCCATGATCGCGTTCGCCGCCATTGTCGCGCTCGGCCTGTCGTCGATGCTGCTGCGCCTGATCGGCATCCAGGCCATCGTGCCGTTCACGCTGCGGATGATGTCCGACATCGCGCGCGAAGCCTTTGCGCGCGTGCAACGCTTCTCGACCGACTGGCACGCCAACAGCTTCGCCGGTTCGACGGTGCGCAAGATCACGCGCGGCATGTGGGCGCTCGACCTGCTCAACGATACGCTGCTGCTGGCGCTGGTACCGTCGCTGGCGGTGCTGCTCGGCTCGATGGTCCTGCTCGGCTGCTATTGGCCGTCGCTCGGTCTGGTGATGGCGGCGGGATCGCTGGTCTATGTGGCGATGACGCTCGTGTTCACGACGCGGGTCATCGCGCCGGCCGCCCGCATCTCGAATGCGTGGGACACCCGGGTCGGCGGCACATTGGCCGATGCGATGACCTGCAATGCGGTGGTGAAGTCGTTCGGCACCGAGAGCCGCGAAGACGACCGGCTCGCGCGCGTCATCGGGCGGTGGCGGGTTCGCGTCAACCGGACGTGGCAGCGCTACAACCTGACCTTCATCGCGCAGCTCGCGGTGCTGCTGTGCATCCGCGCGTCCGTGATCGGCGGCTCGCTGCTGCTGTGGATCGCGGGCCGGGCATCTCCCGGCGACATCACCTATGTGCTGACGAGCTATTACATTATGCACGGCTATCTGCGCGACCTCGGCATGCATTTGAACAACCTGCAGAGGTCGGTCAACGACATGGAAGAGCTTGTCGCGATCCATGACGAGGCGATCGGGATTGCCGACGCGCCGGACGCGCGGCCGATCCGGATTGGCAAGGGACAGATCGTATTCGATCATGTGACCTTCCATTATCGCGGTCATGACACGCCGCTGTATCGGAACCTGTCGATCGAGATTGCCGCGGGCGAACGCATCGGTCTGGTCGGCCGTTCCGGCTCGGGCAAGACCACGTTCGTCAAGCTCGTGCAGCGGCTGCACGATGTCAGCGGCGGCCGTATCCTGATCGACGGCCAGGACGTCGCCATGGCAACGCAGCAGTCGTTGCGCAGCCAGATCGCGATCGTGCAGCAGGAGCCGATCCTGTTTCACCGTTCGCTGGCCGAGAACATCGCCTATGGCGCGCCGGGTGCAAGCCGGGCTGCCATCGAACAGGCGGCCCGGCTCGCCAACGCACACGACTTCATCGAGCGGCTGCCGCAAGGCTACGGCACGCTGGTCGGCGAGCGCGGCGTCAAGCTGTCGGGCGGCGAGCGGCAGCGCGTATCGCTGGCGCGCGCTTTCCTTGCGGATGCGCCGGTGCTGATCCTGGACGAGGCGACGTCGAGCCTCGATTCGGAATCGGAGATGCTGATCCAGCAGGCGATGGAACGGCTGATGAGGGGGCGCACTTCGATCGTGATCGCGCACCGGCTATCCACGGTGCGCAGCCTGGATCGCATTCTGGTGTTCGATCACGGGACGATCGTTGAGCAGGGCAGCCACGCCTTGCTGGCGGCGCGTCCCGGCGGGCTCTATCGCAGCCTGTTCGAGCGGCAGGTGCTCGAACGCGATCAGGTTCTCGCGGCCGGCTGACCTGCGTTCGCGTCTTCCTCCGGCGAGATGGGGGAAGACGCGGGCGTCACCGGCTTGCCGCGGGTGCGGGCGCTGATCGCGACGGTGACGACGACAGCGGTTGCGAACAGCACGATCGGTAGCGTGATGACTTCGCCCTTGAACACGGCGGCGAGCGCGAAGGTGATGAAGGGCTGCAGCAACTGCACCTGCGCCACCCGCGCGATTCCGCCGAGCGCCATGCCCTTGTTCCAGGCGAAGAACCCGATCCACTGCGAGAACAGCGCGACGTAGAGCAACCCCAGCCATGGTTTGAGCGGAATCTCGGCGATGTCGGCCGGCATCGTGAGTGCTGCGGCCGGAATCGAGAGCGGCAGCGCCAGCACCAGGATCCAGCTGATGACTTCCCATCCCGGCATCTCGGAGGTGAGACGCCCGGAGAAGCCGTAACCGATCGCGGACACGGCGACGGATGCGAACAGCAACAGGTCGCCGCGCGAGAACGTGCCGCTGCCCTGACGCAGCGCGAACGCAATCACCAGCGCGGCGCCCGCAACCGACGCGATCCAGAACAGCGGCTTTGGCCGTTCATGGGTGATCGCGACCGCGACCAGCGCGGTGGCGATGGGCAGGAAGCCGAGTACCACGCCGCCATGCGACGCATCGACGGTCTGCATGCCCATCGCCATCAGCAGCGGAAACAGCACCGCGACGCCCATCATGGCGATGAAAATCTGCGGCCACAGCCGCCGCGGCGGCAACGGACGCCGCAGGATCAGCAGCAATACCAGCGAGCAGATGCCGGCGATCGCGGTGCGCATCGCGGTCAGCGCCATCGGGTCGATGGCGGCCACCGCGATCCGCGTCGCCGGCAGCGTGCCGCCGAACACGGCGACACCGATGAAGCCGAGCAGCAGACCAAGCCGCGTTCGGGAATCGGATGGAGACGATGACATCGTGGATGCGCTGGTGGATGACATGAGACGATTGCTAGCGGCTCCGCGTGCATTGGCCCAGCCGCACCGGCGAATAGCGGATGCGCGCATGACGGTCATGCGTGGCGCATCGGAAACTGGCGAAGGGCCCGGCGGTTTCGCGCCGAGCCCTTCATTCACATCTGGCGCTTGCGCGTCA
>JBQCIZ010000331.1:0-3588 GCA_051953235.1 Nitrobacter sp.
CTCATCATCGAATTCGCCAAGGATTTGCGCGCCCAGGGCAAGCCGCTGCGCGAAGCGACCATCGAGGCCTGCGCGCTGCGCTTCCGTCCGATCCTGATGACAGGTCTCGCCTTCGTCTGCGGCGTGCTGCCGATGGTGGTCGCGCATGGTGCGGGCGGGGCGAGTCAGCAGGCGCTCGGCACCAGCGTGATGGGCGGCATGATCGCGGTCGTGGTGCTGGCGCTGTTGATGGTGCCGGTGTTCTTCGTCGCCGTGATGCGCGTGCTCGGGCGCGACAGGAGCGGGCTGGAGCCCGTGGCTGCACCGGAAGTTTACGGCCCGCCGGCGCCGGTGCACGCGGCGGAATAGGTCATGCAGTTCGTCATTGCGAGGCGCGTCGCGCCGAAGCAATCCAGAAGCTACAACAAAAGAGCTGGATTGCTTCGCTTCGCTCGCAATGACGTATGATGCCTACGCTTCCAGCGGCTTCAGGATCTTCACCAGCTCGCGGTGGATCGCTTCGTTGCCGGCGACGATGTGGCCGGTCTTGAGCGGATCGTCACTGCCTTGGATGCCGCTGACGGTGCCGCCGGCCTCGCGGATCATCAGCATACCCGCGGCGACATCCCAGGCCTGCAGGTTGCGCTCCCAATAGCCGTCGAGACGGCCGGCTGCGACGAACGCGAGATCGAGCGACGCCGCACCGAACCGGCGCAGGCCCGCGACCTTGTCCTGAATCGCGGTCATTTCCCGGCGCGACAGTTCGTGGTCGCCGCGTCCGATATGCGGCAGGCCGCAGGCGATCACGCATTCGTTCATCTGCCGCCGTCCGGCGACGCGCAGCCGCTGGTCGTTGAGGAACGCGCCCTTGCCGCGCTCGGCGGTGTAGAGCTCTTCGTTGGCGGGATTGTAGATCAGGCCCGCGATCAGCACGCCTTCGCGCTGCAGGCCGATCGAGATCGCGAACTGCGGAATGCCATGCAGGAAGTTGGTGGTGCCGTCGAGCGGATCGACGATCCAGGTGTGGCTCTTGTCGGAGCCTTCGCGGCTGCCGCCTTCCTCGCCGATGAAGCCGTAGCCGGGGCGCGCCTTGCTGAGATCGTCGTACAGCATCTCCTCGGCGCGCTTGTCGGCGAGGCTGACGAAATTCGCCGGTCCCTTCAGCGACACCTGAAGATTCTCGATCTCGCCGAGATCGCGCTTCAGGCTGCGGCCGGCGCGGCGCGCGGCCTTGACCATGACGTTCATAAGGGCGGATTGCAGCATGATCTCGGCTCAGGAGGGTGACGGGAAGGGGACTGGGTGCCCTGTAGGGCTGCCGCCGTCAAGGCGGTTCATTTGACGCCCAGCCATTTGCGGGCCGCGGCCTGGGCTTTCTCGCGTTCCTCCGGCGTCGCCTGGGCCAGTGCTTCGTCGAGCTGCAGATCGCCCTTGCCGGCGGTTTTCGCCACGATGTGCCATTTCAGGCCGTCAACCTTATCGACCGGCGCGCCCATCCCGAAGACGAGGACATGCGCGAGACGGTTCTGTGCGATCGCGCTGTTTTGTCTTGCAGCCTTGCGCAGCAATGACACCGCGGCCGGCTCGTTCTTGTCGGTGCCGGTGCCGTTGAACAGCGCGATGGCATATTCGACCTCGGCATCGACGTTGCCGGCGACCGAGGCCGCCTGCAGCAGCCGCACCGACTTGTAGAGGTTCTTTTCGACGCCGCGTCCTTCCTTGTAGAAGGTCGCCAGCGCGTATTGCGCCTCCGGACTGCCGGCATCGGCCGCGAACCGCAAGAGTTCGGCGGCGCGCTTGAAGTCCTGCGGCAGCGTCTGCCCGTCCATGTAGAGCAGCGCGAGATTGTAGGCGGCCTTGGGCTCGCCGAGCTTGGCCGAAGATGCCAGCAATTTCGCGCCCGCGGCGCTGTCCGGCGGGCCGCCACGTCCGCCGATGCGCATCATGGCGAGCGCGAACATCGCTTCGCGGTCGCCGAGGTCGGTCGCGCGCTGATACCACTCGATCGCCTTGCCGTAGTCGCGCTTGACGCCGAGCGCGTTAGAATAGAGTTCGCCGAGCATGGTCATGGCGGCGGGATCTTTCTTCTCTTGCGCGCGCTTCATCGCGAGATCGAACGCGGTCTTGTACAGGCCGCGCTGATAGGCGCCGTAGACGAGGTCCGCGTTCGGATCCTCGGGCGGCGTTGCTTCCGTCTTGTTGTCGGGCGCGGCCGCAGGCGCGGATTTTTCGGGCGCCGGGGCTTCCTTCTTTGCCGGTGGCGGTTTGATCGTCTTGGTCTTCACCGGCTTGTCGGGCGGCTTGCCGGTCTTGGCCAAGGGATCGGCCGTTTGCGGCGTGAGCTGGAGTTGCGCGAGCGCGGGTCCTCCGAGCATGAAGACGCTGACGGCAATGGCAACAGGACGCAGGAGAGTCATCCCGGCGTCACCTCTGTCCGGCTTCGGCCGTTCCGGGGATGGTCCGGCCGCCTTGCGATCCCTGACCCTGCCGGATCGCATTGGCCGTGTCCATCAGCGCCGCCGCCGCGCCACGCGGATCGGTCCAGATGAAATCGCCGGCCAGAACGAAATCGGCGCCCACAGCCGCGAATGCCTTCGCCTCGTCGGCGCTCGCCGCGAAGCCGACGCAAGGCGGCTCGAACAGCTCGGCCCACCATTGCAGCCGTTCGGCAATCGCGTCTACGGACGGCCGCTCGTTATTCTCATCGGGTTCGCCGAACAGCACATAGTCGGCGCCGGCTTCGCCCGCGATCATGGAATCGTGGCGCGTGGACAGTCCACCGACGCCGGCGATGCGGTCCGGTTTCAGCGAGGGAAGCGCGTCCTGCATCGCACCGATGCCGGTGAGGTGCGCACCGTCAGCCCCAGCCCGCGCCACCAGATCGGCGTAACCGTCGAGCAGCAACGCCGCGCCACTACCCTGAACGGCGGGCGCCAGCGCCTTGATGCGGGAAATCAGCGTGCGCGGATCGGACTCGGCAAGCCGCAGCAACACCGCTGCGACGTCGGCGTTCGCCAACAGGGAGGGCAGGCTTGCGATCAGCGCCGCTGGATCATCGATCACCGGCGTCGCGAGATACAATCGCGTCGCTGGGCGAGACGGGGCTGATCGCTGGGTCATCGAGCCCTAAGCTGCCTTCTTCTTTTCCAGATCGGCCTTCCACTCGCCCTTGCTGGCGAGCGAATTCATATGGGCGCGATGGGTGAACGCCTGCTGGCCGGCGCCGACGTTCTCGGCCTTGCCCGACCATGCCTTCTGCGGCGCGGCCTGCAACGCGCGGCCATAGGAGAAGGTCAAGCCCCACGGCAGGTTGCCGATCCGGTTCATGGCGTCGAGATGCGCGGTCGCTTCCTCGTCGCTCTGTCCACCGGACAGGAACGCGATGCCGGGCACGGCGGCAGGCACGCAGGATTTCAGCATCCGCACGGTCTTCTCGGCGACCTCCTCGACGGAAGCCTGCTTCGGGCACTTCTTGCCCGAGATCGCCATGTTCGGCTTCAGCACCATGCCTTCGAGCGCGACGCGCTGCACGCGCAGCTCCTGGAAGGTCTTGTTGAGCACGCGCGTAGTGACGTCGTAGCAGCGGTCGATGTCGTGATCGCCGTCCAT
>JBQCIZ010000332.1:0-2100 GCA_051953235.1 Nitrobacter sp.
ACCGCTGACGACAAACGGCGGCACGAAACACACATCTTCAATTCCGGGAGGTTCGATGTCTGCTGTACTCGCGAGGGATATCGTCAAGAAATTCGGTGAAGTCCCCGCCGTCAACGGCATCTCGCTGACGATACCGGACGGCGAATTCATGGTGTTGCTCGGCCCTTCGGGCTGCGGCAAGACGACCTTCCTGCGCATTATCTGCGGACTCGAGCAACAGACGAGCGGTGACCTGATGATCGGCGGCGCGATCGTCAACGAGTTGCCGCCCCGGGCGCGTGGCGTGGCGATGATGTTTCAGAGCTACGGCCTCTACCCGCACTACACCGTGCGCAACAACATCGCCTTTCCGCTGAAAACCCAGCGCGTGCCGCGCGAGAAGATCGACAAGCAGGTGGAGTGGGCATCGCAATTGCTGGGGATCGATCATCTGCTCGACCGGCGGCCGCGCCAGTTGTCCGGCGGCGAACGCCAGCGTGTTGCGCTGGCGCGTGCGCTGGTTCGCGAGCCGACCGCTCTGCTGCTCGACGAGCCGCTGTCGAACCTCGATGCCAAACTGCGCACCATTGCGCGGCAGGAGATCAAGAACTTTCAGCAGCGGGTCGGGTTGACCACGATCTACGTCACCCATGACCAGGTCGAGGCGATGGGTATGGGCGATCGCATCGCCGTGATCGATCGTGGAAATATCCGTCAAGTCGGAACGCCGTCGGAAATCTACAACGATCCCGCCGATCTGTTCGTCGCCACCTTCGTCGGTTCGCCGCCGATGAACATCGTCACCCATAGTGGGGGCGGTTATCTCGGCTTCCGGCCCGAGAACTTTCTGCCCAAAAACATGATCGAGCAAGGCGGTGCGGCGGAATTCAAGTTCCGCGTCGACCGGTCCGAGTATCTCGGCGCCGAGCGCATCGTCTACGGCGTGCTGGACGGCTTCGAATCGAAACAGCTCATCACGGCGAAGCTGCCGCCGGCGCATGTCGACGAGAAGAGCATCCGCCCCGGCGAATGGCATACGTTCGCAGTGAAGAACAGCGAACTGCGGCATTTTGACAAGAACGGCAATCGGGCCACGTCACACTGAGAGGGTATCCGATGGCCGTAATTGCCGAGCCCATCGCAAAGCCGGTATCCCGCCTGCACTTCCTGCTGGACCGGCGAGGCGTGTTCGAAGCGGTGCTCGTCGCGCCGGCGGTGATCTATGTGCTGCTGCTGGTCGGATTGCCGCTGCTGCTTTCAATTTACTATTCGCTCAGCGCCTACACGATCTATGACCCGACCTGGAAGTTCGTCGGCCTGTCGAACTTCATCGATATCCTGCAGGATCCGACGTTTCCCCAGACGCTGGCCAATACATTCATCTTTACGTTCGGCTCGCAGTTGCTCGGCCTCATCATCGGAAAGTTTGGCGCGTTTCTGCTGCTACGTCCGTTTCCCGGCCGGAAAATCGTCAGGGCGCTGATCGTCCTGCCGTTCGTCATCCCGGTCGCACTTGCGACGATCGCCTGGCGGTGGCTGTTTGACTCGCTCTACAGCGTGTTCAACTGGACCTTGATCGCGCTTCACATCATGGATCGCTCGGACGTCCCGAACTGGCTCGGCACGCCCTGGCTGGCGATGCTGTGCGTCGTCATCATCAACGCATGGCGGTTCTTCCCATTTGCCATCGTGATCTTCCTTGCCGGTATCACGGCGGTGCCGCAGGACGTGATCGATGCCGCAACGGTCGATGGTGCGGGTTTCTGGCGCCGGAATTATCAGATCATCCTGCCGATGATCCTGCCGATCATGGCGATCGGCCTGATCTTCGGCATCGTGTTCACATTCACCGATCTGTCCATCGTCTTCCTGTTGACGCAGGGAGGTCCGGTCGGCGCCACATCGGTGCTTGGCTTCGCTGGTTTCCAGACCGGTATCGTGTCCGGCGACGTCTCGCATGGCGCCGCCATTTCGCTGTTCATGCTGCCGGTGTTGCTGGTGGTGGTCGTTCTGATGCTGCGCTTCATCCGCCGCCGGGAGATCTGACATGGCACATCCCGCAGCCCGCGCGCTTCGCGAAACATCGTTTTACTTCGCAATTGCCCTCCTGGTGATCGTGGC
>JBQCIZ010000333.1:0-8238 GCA_051953235.1 Nitrobacter sp.
GGTGATGTCGGCCTATTTGCTGCGCTATCCGGCCGTGACCGGCGAACTGCGGCTGTCGGATCGCGTCGTCAATCTGGTCGAGGAGGGTATCGATCTCGCCGTGCGCATCGGCCATCTGCCGGAGTCAAGTCTCGTGGCGCGTCATGTCGGCGACACCTGCCGCATGATCGTGGCGTCTCCGGACTATCTCGAGACGCATGGCGAGCCGCGCGTGCCCGCCGACATCGCCGCGCATCAGACCATTCATTTCGGCGGCTTCGATCCCGCGACCGAATGGCCGTTCGTGGAGGACGGCAAAAACACGCGGGTGAGCTGCGCGCCGCGTTATATCACCGACAATGCCGATACCGCGCTGTTCCATGCGGAGCAGGGCGGCGGCCTCGCGCGCGTGCTGGCCTATCAGGCCGCCGAGGCGCTGGCTGCGGGAAAGCTGAAGCCGGTGCTGCGGGCCTTCGAGCCGCCGCCGCTGCCGATCCATCTGGTGTATCCGACCTCGCGGCTGTTGTCCGCAAAGGTGCGGGCTTTCATCGAGCTGGTGATGGAGGGCTCGGACTGGAACTTCTCGCGGCGGTGAAACGCCAGTCAGGCCGCCTTCTTCACCACGCGAAACGTCGCGTTGGCGCGGGCGATGATCTCGCCATCGGCCGTCACCACGCATTGCGCGAAGCAGAGCGTCTTGCCGGCCTTGATGACATCGGTGGCGATCTCGATCCATTGGCCGACCTGGCCGCTGCCGATGAAATCGATCGACATGCTGACGGTCACCAGCGAATGCGCGCCGCGCAGCTTGTGCCCGCAACTGTGCCCCATCGCCTTGTCGGTCAGGGCCGCGATCAGCCCGCCATGGGCGAAGCCGCGGCGATTGGTGTGCGGCACGTCGAGCCAAAGGCCGAGAACGATCGCGTCCTCGGTCGTCTTGGAATAGATCGGCTCCCACGGAGCCGTCAGCGGACTCGGCGCGCTCTGGCGCTCAAAACCATCTGGGATTTTGCGTGAACTCATGCGGTGCTCGCGGCTTGCCTGTCGAAGCCGCATCAACGCAGAAAAGATCGCGCGAATCCACGCCAACAATGTTTGAAGCGAGCTTACAGCGTCTGTTTCAAACAGCCGCGCGTCAGTAGGGCAGGCCGGTATAGTTCTCCGACAGCGAGGTCATCGCGGCCTGCGAGTTCACCAGATAGTTCAGCTCGGCGAGCTGGATGCGCGCGGTGAACGCGTCGGTGTCGGGAAACAGGTGCAGCATCGAGGTCATCCACCACGAGAAGCGCTCGGCCTTCCAGACCCGCGCCAGCGCGGTTGCGGAATAGGCGTCGATGCCGGCGGATGATTTCTCGCGATAGAATTCGCGCAGCGCCTGCGAGAGGAAATGCACGTCGCTGGCGGCGAGGTTGAGGCCCTTGGCCCCGGTTGGCGGCACGATGTGAGCGGCGTCACCGGCAAGGAACATGCGGCCGAACCGCATCGGCTCCGCGACGAAGCTGCGCAGCGGGGCGATGCTTTTCTCGATCGAGGGGCCGGTGACGAGATGGTCCACCGCTTCCTGATCGAGCCGCCGCTTCAGTTCGTCCCAGAACCGGTCGTCGGACCAGTTGTCGGTGTGATCGTCGAGGCTGCATTGCAGATAGTAGCGGCTGCGATGGGTCGAGCGCATGGTGCACAGGGCGAAGCCGCGCTCGTGACGGCAGTAGATCAGCTCGGGCGAGACCGGCGGTGTTTCCGAGAGAATGCCGAGCCAGCCGAACGGATAGACCCGGTCGTAGGTCTGGATCGCTTTCGCCGGGACGCTTTCGCGGCTGACGCCGTGAAAGCCGTCGCAGCCGGCGATGAAATCGCAAGCGATCTCGTGGGTGACACCGTCCTTGCGATAGGTGACGCGCGGATGGTCGGTGTCGAAATCGTGCGGTTTGACGTCATCCGCTTCATAGACCGTGGTGAGGCCGGCGGCGGTGCGCGCCTCCATCAGGTCGCGTGTGACTTCGGTCTGGCCGTAGATGGTGACGGTTCGTCCGCCGGTCGCCGTCTTCATGTCGATGCGATGACGTGCGCCGTCGAAGGCGAGTTCGATACCGTCATGCACCAGGCCCTCGTGATGCAGGCGCGCGGCAACGCCGACTTCCTCCATCAGGTTCACGGTGCCCTGTTCGAGCAGGCCGGCACGAATACGCGCCAGCACATAGTCAGGATCCTTGCGCTCGAGAATGACAGTCTCGACGCCGTACAGATGCAGCAACTGGCCCAGCAGCAATCCTGCGGGACCTGCGCCGATAATCGCGACCTGTGTCCGCAACAACGTCTCCCGATCCGCTCTCCTTGCAGTCTACATCATTCGATGCATCGACTTTTCGCAGAGATGCTTATATGGAATAACTAAATCTGCAAGGATGGATGGCTGGCGCGGTTCATCCTGTGAAATCACGCGCGCCGCATGCGCCTTTCGTGGTGCTTGCAATGCTCCGCAAACTATATAACATGTTAAGTAACAACATCGGGCAGCAGAACCCGCCTTCGAAAATCACAGGGAGGATAGTCATGAAGAAAGCCATTCTCGCGTTGCTGGTGGCTGCCAGCATCTCGCCCGCGCTCGCGCAGGACAAGACCGTCAACATGAAGGTGTCGCTGTGGGTGCCGCCGGCGCATCCGCTGGTCCCCGCGACGATCGCCTGGGCCAAAGACATCGAAAAGGAATCCGGCGGCACCATCAAGATGACGGTGTTTCCGTCGCAGCAGCTCGGCAAGGCGTTCGACCATTACGACATGGCGAAGGACGGCATCGCCGACATCACCTACGTCAATCCGGGCTATCAGCCGGGCCGCTTCCCAATCGCAGCCGCGGGCCAGCTTCCGTTCCTGTTCAGCGACGGCAAGAAGGGCACGCTCGCCCTGAACGAGTGGTACCACAAATACGCGCCGACCGAGATGAAGGACACCAAGCTCTGCTTCGCCTTCATCCACGATCCAGGCGCGCTGTTCGGCAAGAAGAAGGTTCTGGTGCCGGAGGATCTCAAGGGCCTGAAGGTGCGGCCGGCGCAATCGACCATCGGTGAACTGGTGAAGATGTTCGGCGGCACCAACGTGCAGGCCTCGGCGCCGGAAGCGCGCGACGCCATCGAGCGCGGCGTCGCCGACGAGATCACCTTCCCGTGGGGATCGATGTTCCTGTTCGGCATCGACAAGGCGATCAAGTACGCGATGGACGTGCCGCTCTACACGACGGTGTTCACCTACAACATGAACCTCGCGAAATACAATTCGCTGTCGCCGGCGCAGAAGAAGGTCATCGACGACCACTGTACGCCTGAGTGGGCGTCCAAGGTCACCGATCCCTGGAGCCAGTTCGAGTTCGATGGCCGCGCCAAGATGAAGGCGCTGGCCGACCACGAGGTCTACAAGCTGACGCCCGAACAGCTCGCGCAGTGGAAGGCCGCGGCGAGGCCGCTGCACGATAGCTGGGCGGCCGACGTCAAGAAGGCAGGCGGCGATCCCGCCAAGATCGATGCCGACCTGCAGGCCGCGATCAAGAAGTTCGGCGCGGGACTTTAAACGCGGACGCTCGACGTTTCCCTCCCTCGCGGAGCGTGGGGAGGGGCGGCCGAGCGAAGCGGAGGCCGGGGTGGGGGCGTTGTGCCGTAGTTTGCCCCACCCGGCGCGTTGTTCGCTCCGCTCTCACGCGCCACCCTCCCCACGTTTCGCGGGGGAGGGATAGCTAGCCCGCTCTTGTTGAACTCGCGACCTTGGCACGAACATGACCACCGCATCTTCCGAAGTTTCTAGCGACGGCGTCCTCACCGGCCCTCCGGAGCCGGGCCGCAAGAATTTCATGGATCGCTTCATCGATTCGATCGAGTGGGTGGCGGCGTTCTTCGTCGGCATCGTGGCGCTGAACACGTTTACCGCGGTGTTCATGCGAAAATTCTTCGCGGTGACGATTCCGGACTACTACAACTTCGGCCAGTTCCTGCTCGGCATCCTGATCTTCTGGGGCATCGCGGCGACGAGCTATCGCGGCACCCACATCACGGTCGATCTGGTCTGGGCCAATGCGTCGCCGAAGTACCAGAGCTGGATCGACGTGTTCGCGACGCTGGTGCTACTGTTCGTGGTGACGGTGCAGACCTATACGCTGTTCGACAAGGTCGTCGTCACCCGCAACGACCACATCCTCACCATGGATCTTCAGGTGCCGATCTGGCCGTTCTTCGCGGTTGCCTGGATCGGCGACGTCTCCGCGGTGCTGCTGATCGCGATCCGCACCTATCGCCTGATCTTCCATCCGGAACAGGTGCACGATGCAAAAATCAAGACGGCGGAGTAGGCGGTCATGGAATTGAGCGCCGAAGCCGTCGCCGTCATCGGCTTTGTCACCCTTTTCGTGCTGATGCTGCTGCGCGTGCCGGTCGGCATGGCGATGGGCCTCGTCGGCGTCACCGGCTTCGGCTACCTGACCGGAATGGAGCCGGCGCTGAAACTGGTCGGCCAGACGGTGATGCGCACCGTGACCGACTATTCCTTCGGCGTGATCCCGATGTTCCTGCTGATGGGCGCCTTCGTGTCGGTGTCCGGCATCAGCCGCGAATTGTTCCGCGCCGCCAACACCTTCGTCGGGCACTGGAAGGGCGGACTCGGCATCGCGACCATCGGCGCGTGCGGCGGCTTCGCCGCGATCTCGGGCTCGTCGGTGGCGACCGCCGCGACGTTCTCAGCGGTGGCCTATCCGGAGATGCGGCGGTTCGGCTATCCGCAGTCGTTCTCCACCGGCGTCATCGCGGTCGGCGGCACGCTCGGCGCGATGCTGCCGCCGTCCACCGTGCTCGTGGTCTACGGCATCATCACCCAGCAGGATATCGGCAAGCTGTTCATCGCCGGCGTGGTGCCGGGGCTGCTCGCGATCTGCATGCACATGATCACGATCGCGATCATCGGCGTCGCACGACCGGGCTTCCTGCCGGCAGGACCGCGCAGCAACTGGCGTGAGCGTACTGCTGCGCTGCGCGACGTCTGGTCGCCGCTGCTGTTATTCCTGTTCGTGATCGGCGGCCTCTACGGCGGATTCTTCATTCCGACCGAGGCCGGTGCGGTCGGCGCTGTCGGCGCCTTCGTGATAGGCATCCTGCGCGGCAAGCTGAACCGCGAGGGCATTCTGCAATCGCTGCTGCAGGCGACCCGCACGGCCGCGGCCGTCTTCACGGTTCTGATCGGCGCGCTGTGCTTCGGCTACTTCCTCACCATCACCCAGACGCCGCAGCACGTCACCGAATTCCTCACCGGGCTCGGCGTCGGCCGTTACGGCGTTCTCGTCCTGATCCTGCTGATGTATCTCGTGCTGGGCTGTCTGATGGACGCCATGGCCATGATCATCCTGACCGTGCCGATCGTGTTTCCGGTCGTCACCGCGCTCGGCTTCGACCCGATCTGGTTCGGCATCATCATCGTGATGACGGTGGAATTGGGCCTGATCCATCCGCCGGTCGGCATGAACGTCTTCGTCATCAAGAGCGTGATCAAGGACGTCAACATGTCGACGATCTTCGCCGGCGTTCTGCCGTTCGTGGTGACCGACCTGATCCGGCTCGCCCTGCTCATTGCGTTTCCGCTGCTGGCGACCTGGCTGCCGATGCACATGGGCGGCTAGCAATATGGAGGATGCAATGGCACCTGTCCTGGAAACCAAATACGTCTTCACCATCACCGCGCTGATCGGCCCCGTCATCAATGCCGGCGAGATCGGCCACGGCGTGCGGCGGGTCATTCCGGTGATCGGCGGCGACATCCGGGGCGAGGGCATCAACGGCAAGATTCTGCCGTCCGGCGCCGACTTCCAGATCATCCGCGCCAACGAGCTGATCGAACTGGAGGCGAAATATGCGCTGGAGACCGACGACGGCGCGTTCGTCTACGTCGCGAATTATGGCATCCGCTTCGGGCCGCCCGAACTGATGCAGCAGCTGAAACGCGGCGAGCCGGTGGATCCGAAGCTGATCTATTTCCGCACCGTGCCGCGCTTCGAAACCGGGCACCCGAAATACCGCTGGCTGATGGAAAACCTGTTCGTGGGGTCGGCCGCGCGTCACGCCGAGCGCGTGGTCATCGACGTCCATCAGGTGCTGTGACTGCACAAATATGACGTCGTCCCCGCGAACGCGGGGACCCATAACCCCTGACGTCAGTGATGAAGTCCGGCAACTGGCAGGCGTGACCGTCACGATGGCCTGCCTCGGCAGCAAGGACACGGCGTATGGGTCCCTGCGTTCGCAGCGACGATATCGATTGGATTTCGCCCACACCCATTGACTCCCGTCCTATTCGTTATAAAACATAACTATTCTGAACAGGACGTAATTGTCGCCATGGGAAACGCCGCCTCTGCCGCATCAGCGGATCGCTCCGCGCTGCTTACCCTTGAGAGGGTCGGGGCCGTACTCACCGTGGGCCTGAACCGGCCGGCCAAGCGCAATGCGCTGAACGACGGCATCATCCTCGCCATCGGCGACTGCTTTTCCAATTTGTCCGATGACATCGGCGCGGTGGTGATCCACGGCATCGGCGATCATTTCTCGTCCGGGCTCGACCTCTCCGAACTCACCGACCACGACGCCACCGGCGGCCTGATCCATTCCCAGATGTGGCATCGGGTGTTCGACCGCATTCAATACAGCCGTGTGCCTGTAATCGCGGCGCTGAAAGGCGCGGTGATCGGCGGCGGTCTCGAACTCGCCTGCGCCGCGCATATCCGCGTCGCCGAACCGTCGGCCTATTTCGCGCTGCCGGAAGGCCAGCGCGGCATCTTCGTCGGCGGCGGCGGATCGGTACGGCTGCCGCGCCTGATCGGCGTCTCCCGCATGACCGACATGATGCTGACCGGCCGGGTTTACTCCGCGACCGAGGGCGCATCCTATGGCTTCTCGCAATACCTCACCGAGGAGGGCGGCGCGTTCGCGAAGGCCATGGAGCTGGCCGATCGCATTACGAAAAATGCACCGCTGACCAATTTCGCGGTATTGCAGGCGCTGCCGATGATCGCGGAAGCCAACCCGCAAACCGGTCTGCTGATGGAATCCCTGATGGCGACGGTGGCGCAAAGCGACAAGGAGGCCAAGGCGCGGATCCGCGCCTTCCTCGATCGCAAGACGGCGAAGGTCAAACCGGTCTGATACGGACCGATGTGAACGGCAGGACTTCGATATGAGCGCTCCGGCGGCGAGGAACGACAGGACGGCATGCGCAGATACCGTTGCGCCGCTGCGGTCGATTTCGTTCGGCAACCCTGCCGTCACCGTGGAGCGCCGTACCGACGGCACCATCTATCTGCGTCCAGTTGTAAAGCTCGGCGACTATCCGGTGCGCCTGACCGACCGATTGCATCATTGGGCGGCGACGGCGCCAGACCGCGTCTTCATGGCCGAGCGCGTGGCCGACGGCGGCTGGCGTGAACTGACCTACGCGCAACTTCTGGCCTCGAGCCGCGCTGTTGCTTCCGCCTTGCTGACGCGGGGTCTCTCCCCCGAAAGACCCATCGTCATCCTGTCGGGCAACTCCATCGACCATGCGCTGATGGTGTTCGGCGCGCTGTACGCGGGCATTCCGTTCTGCCCGGTGTCGCCGGCCTATTCGCTGGTGTCGAAGGATTTTGGCAAGCTTTCGTTTTTGATGAAATTGCTGACGCCGGGCCTCGTATTCGCCGACGATGCGACGCTGTTCGCCGATGCGCTGCGCGCCAACGTGCCCGAAGGCACGGAGATCGCGGCGACGCGCGGCGAGGTGGCGGGGCGTCGCATCACGGCGCTTGCCGATCTGCTCGCGACGCCGGAGCATACCGGCCTCGACGCCGCGCACGACGCCATCGGCCCCGACACCATCGCAAAGTTCCTGCTGACCTCGGGCTCGACCGGAAATCCCAAGGCGGTCGTCAACACCCAGCGCATGATCTGCGCCAACCAGGTGATGCTGCGCGAGACGCTGGCGTTCCTGAAGGACGAGCCGCCGGTCATCATCGATTGGCTGCCGTGGAATCACACTTTTGGAGGCAATCACAACATCGGGTTGACGCTGTTCAACGGCGGCTCGATGTATCTCGATGAGGGCAAGCCGACGCCGGCGGGGATCGGCCAGACCATCCGCAACCTTCGCGAGATTTCGCCGACGGTCTATTTCAACGTGCCGAAGGGCTATGAGTCGCTTCTGCCGTACTTGCGCGATGACGCCGCACTTCGCGCCAAATTTTTCAAGAAGTTGAAGGCGATG
>JBQCIZ010000334.1:0-4080 GCA_051953235.1 Nitrobacter sp.
GTCTCCAAGCCAGATTCTAGCGACCGCAAATCCGCGTGTGGGTACATTATATCAGCCGAGTGATACCGGCGGGATGCCTAACGCTGACGGCGCTGCGGCGGCGAAGGCGTTGCAGGATTACGTCAAGGCGAAACTGCTGCCTTACAAGTATCCGCGCGAAATCCTGTTCGCGGACGATTTGCCAAAAACCGGCACCGGCAAGATCGACCGCCAAGCGGTGCTAAGGGCGATCGGGTAGTGCGTTTCCGAGAAGCGTGATCGCATGTCCGAGCGCGTCACTTCGGCGATCGAAGCCCTGGGCTGGAGGTCCACTTTTCGACCTCGCTCCGGACTACGTCGTCGTCCTTCGGCTTTTTGGGTAAACGAATATCCCTGGGCACCTTCGGCAGCTTCTGCTCCATGACAACCTACCTTTCGGTCACCAAACTAGGCCGGGAAAGCGGCGTGCGCAACTACTAAGCTATTGATCTTATTATATATTTTGCTAATTTTGGGAGTTTTGGGACAAGATTGGAACCTGTGGCGCCTACTCCGAGTTAGATAATTACTCATTTTACACAAAGGCTTTTGCAATGAACAAAATCCGGGAAGAGAGGCTGCAGATCATGCTCTCTCCGGCGGAACTCGAGGTGATCGACAACTTTCGGTTCCTGCACCGGATGCCGACGCGAGCCGCTGCCATCAGAGAGCTTCTGAAGCTGGGCTTGGCCGCCTCGGGCAGCCCAATCGCGGACGGAAGCAAGTCGAGTAACTATGGTGTGCTCGGCCGCGGACCCAACAGCCACGCTGAAGGGGACGAGACATAATCCGTTTCTCATTGCAAAGCCGCACCGGCCGCCCGCCGAGCTTCTTCGCGACGGAACACAATCCGCCGTCAGGCGTCTTAACTCTGGGCGGGAGAGATCATTGGCCGGAAGCAGGAAACTTCAGCGCGATCTGTTCGAGAGCGAGCGGAACTTTCGCCTGCTTGTGGAAGGAATCGCCGACTACTCCATCTGCATGCTGACCCCGGAGGGGAATGTCGCGAACTGGAATAAGGGCGCTGAGCGGATCAAGGGGTACAAACCCCGCGAAATTCTGGGCAAGCACTTTTCCACATTCTACACCCCGGAAGACAGGGCCAACGGGCTTCCCGCCAAGGCATTGGAAACAGCGCGCAAGCAAAAGCATTTCTCCACCGAAGGCTGGCGTCTCCGAAAGGACGGCACCCGCTTCTTCGCCTCTGTCGTCATCAATCCGATCTATGAGAACCGAAAGCTTGTGGGATTCGCGAAGATCACACGCGACATCACTGAACGGCAAAAAGCTCTTTCCGATCTGCACCGCAGCGAAAGCCAGTTCAAGACGCTTGTCAGCGGCGTGACCGACTATGCCCTCTACATGCTCGACCCTTCGGGGGTCATCTCGAACTGGAACGCCGGTGGCCTGAGAATCAAGGGGTACACGGCCGACGAGGTCATCGGGCAGCACTTCTCGAAATTCTACACACCGGCCGACCGCGCCAACGGCCGGCCTGCCAATGCGCTTCGGGTCGCCGTTGAAGCCGGGCGCTATGAAGAGGAGGGGCAACGCGTCAGGAAAGACGGCTCGTTCTTCTGGGCGAGCGTGATTATCGATCCGATCCGGAACGAAGCCGGAGAGTTGATCGGCTTTGCCAAGATCACCCGCGACATCACCGAGCGGAAGGAAGCTCAGGAAAAGCTGCTGGAGATTCAGAAACGGCTGGCCGAGTCGCAGAAGCTCGATGCGCTGGGCCAACTCACGGGCGGCGTCGCGCACGACTTCAACAACCTGCTGATGATCATAAGCGGCAATATCCATACGGTGAAGAAAGAGGTCAGCAGCGCAAAAGGCGGCCGGGCGCTGCAGTCGATCGAAATGGCCTCGCAGCGTGCGGCAACGCTGACGCGGCAATTGCTCTCGTTCGCACGCCGCCAGAGCGTTCAGCCGCAGGCCATCAATCTGGCCGATCGCCTGGATGCGATGAGGGATATGCTCAAGAGCGGTCTTGGAAGCACGGCCGCGCTCGCCATCGAGGTCGCGCCCGACGTGGGGTTCATTGTGGCGGACCCAAGCGAGTTCGAAACCGCGCTGGTCAATCTCGTCATCAATGCGCGCGACGCAATGCCGGAGGGAGGAACCGTTATCGTCAAGGCGAGAAACAATGGCGAGGTCATTGATGTCTCGGTCGAGGATACCGGGACCGGCATTCCGCAGGACATTATCAACAAGGTCTTCGATCCGTTCTTCACCACGAAACCGATCGGCAAGGGCACGGGACTCGGGCTGTCTCAGGTTCACGGTTTCACGCACCAGGCCGGCGGCACGATCGATATCGAGAGCGTGCTGGGCGAGGGCACCAAGATCACGATGTCCCTGCCGAGGTCTTCATTGGGAGAGGGTGCGTCGCCCGATATCAGCTTCTCTCAAGGCGCAGGAACCATTCTTCTGGTAGAAGACAATCCCGAGGTGGCGAATGCGACAGCAGGTCTGATCGAACAGCTCGGCTACAAAGTCCGCTGGGTCGCGGATGCCTCGTCCGCGCTGGACGAACTCGAGCGAGACGGCATCGACATCGTTTTTAGCGATATCGTGATGCCCGGCAAAATGGATGGAATTGGTCTGGCGAGGACGATCAGGAAGAAGCGGCCGCATCTGCCGATCCTGCTCGTGACCGGCTACAGCGAATCCGCGACGAATTCCGAATTTCCGATTTTGAGGAAGCCCTACCAGATCCACGAGTTGAGCCGGGAACTGGAAAGACTGAGCGTGTGACGCTGAACGGATGAATCAATACCTCAACCCGGCGCGGCCTCTTCCGAACAGAAGGTGCCGGATTTGACGACCTCGAATTGATCGAGCGGTTTGAAGTAGGTCTCCGTCCAGCCCTGGTGCATGCCGTAGACGGGCTCGTTCATGTAAAAGCCGTGGAAGGTGCAGAGCCCGTTGTGAAACTGCACATTGCCGCGCAGGTTCACCTCCAGGCCCCCATCATCGACGCTCCCCGGCGTGTTCGGCTTCGACAGCGCATACAGGTGATCCTTGTCGGTGTCGCCGCATCCGATCTTGTCGCCTTCGCCTGTGATCTCGATGAACACGACCTGCCCGTCGTTCTGCGGAGGCTCCTCGGTCAAATCGCCGTCCTTGGTCAGGGACGGGCTCCAGGTCGGGACACGGTCTCGCTTGTCGCCGGACGAGCAGACCGGCAGGCCGCCGACGCCCCCCGCAAGCGCCTGTTTCGGCTGCAATGCGCTGCGAAGCGGGCCCGACATGTAATAGGTCAGCGCGCCGGCGATCAGCGCGGACACGAGACACGCAATTGCTGGCTTCAAAATCCCGGGCATGGCAATCCGGCGCGGATAAATATGGGCCTATGATTAGCCATCGCGGTGTCAACATTCAACGGCTGCGCGTCGACGATAACCTGCCAAAAGTGGGCGCTGGGGAATGACGGAAAGGTCTATTTCCCCGACCGCAGCCGCTGCAACTCGCCGCGCGCATGCGCGAGCCGGTCGCGCATGGCGTCGCGCTTGCGGATCAGGTCGTCACGTTCGTCGATCAGCGCCTGCGGCACGGCGATGTCGCTCGCGCAGGCCGCGCAGACCAGCGCGTCCTTGTGGTTCTCATGCCGGCAGAACGGGCAGATCATCGGTCGTCACGGATCATGGGACGCGACAGATCGTGAAAAGCTTCGGTCCGCGCGGGCACGGCGCTATTCACAATAGGTCTTGCCGTTGAACGAGAAGCACTTGCCGCCGTGTCCACCGCCGCCACCCGCGGCGCGGCGCGGGGCCGGCGTTTCGCGATGCGCGGTGTGCGGCTTCGGGGCCGGCTCGGCGCGCTTCTCGCAGGCGCCTTCCGAATTCAGGAAGTGACCGCGACCGCAATTGATCTGCACGCAGTGATCGCCGTCGGCGCGCTGCCCCTTGGCGCAGATCAAGGGACAGACCCGGTCCGGCTTGCTGCGGACGCCATCGAGCGCATCGAGGCTCGCGACCTTCACGTCGAAATTGGTGTGCGCATTCTTGTTGAACAGCGCCATCGCCTTGCGCGAATCGTCGTCCCACGTGCCGTCGATCG
>JBQCIZ010000335.1:0-8065 GCA_051953235.1 Nitrobacter sp.
CGATGCCCAAGCGCAGGCCGCGCCGAAGGCGCCTGTCGTCGCGCCGCAGGCGGTGCCCGGATTCTGGGATCCGCGCAGGCGCCCGGATCGCCCCGATCTGTCGCGCCTGACAGTGATCCGCTTTCTGACCGAGACCGACTACCCGCCGTTCAACTTTACCGGTCCGGACGGCAATCCCGCCGGCTTCAATGTCGATCTGGCGCGGGCGCTGTGCGACGAGATCAAGGTCTCCTGCACAGTCCAGATGCGCCGGTTCGAAACGCTGGTGGACGCGCTCACCAGTAACCGTGGCGACGCCATCATCGCTTCGCTCGCGGTGACGCCGGACCTGCGCAAGCGGGTGGATTTTACCGACCCGTATTATCGCGTGCCGGCACGGTTCGTGTCACGGCGCGACGCGGTGATGGCTGAAATCCGACCCGAATTGCTCGAGGGCAAGAAGGTTGGGGTGGTCGCGGGCTCGGCGCATGAGGCCTATCTCAAGGCCTTCTTTACCGATGCTGAATTGCATTCCTATCCGAACGACGAGGCAGCGCGGCAGGCATTGCGGCGAGGCGAGGTCGACTTCATTTTTGGCGATGCCATCTCACTAGCGTTCTGGATCAACGGCACCGACTCGGAAAGCTGCTGCGCCTTCAGCGGTGGACCCTTCATCGAGAGCCGCTATTTCGGCGAAGGCGTCGGCATCGCGGTCAAGAAAGGCAACGACGTACTGCGCCAGGCGCTGAACTGGGCGCTGTTCCGGATCTGGGAAAAAGGCCGCTATACCGATCTGTGGCTGCGGTATTTTTCCGTCAGCCCGTTCTAGAGCATGATCCCGAAAAGCGGAGACCGGTTTTCGGACAAGATCATGCTCGATCAAAAATAAGGTGGGTGCAGCGGGTGAAACCGTGCGCCGTGGAGAGTTGAGATGTCGGAAATGCCATCAGCGAGCGATCTGCGTATGCTCGCCGAACAGTCCAATGCATGGCCTTTCGAGCAGGCGAAGGCGATCGTCGCGCGCCTGAAGAAGATGCCGAAGGACGAGGTGCTGTTCGAGACCGGCTACGGTCCCTCCGGATTGCCGCATATCGGCACGTTCGGCGAGGTCGCACGCACCACCATGGTTCGCCACGCCTTCCGCGTGCTGACCGAGGACAGAATCAAGACGCGGCTGCTGGCATTTTCCGACGACATGGACGGACTGCGCAAGGTGCCGGACAATGTGCCGAACAAGGAGTTGCTGGCGAGCCATCTGGGCAAGCCGCTGACGCGGATACCCGATCCGTTTTCGAACGAGCACCCGTCGTTCGGCGCGGCCAACAATGCGCGGCTGCGCGCCTTTCTCGATCATTTCGGATTCGATTACGAATTCGCCAGTTCGACGGATTACTATACGTCCGGCCGCTTCGACGCGACGCTGCTGAAGATGCTTGCGGTCTACGACAAGGTGATGGACGTGATCCTCCCGACGCTCGGTCCGGATCGGCGCGCGACCTATTCGCCGTTTCTACCTATCAGCAAGACGACGGGCGTGGTGTTGCAGGTGCCGATGATCCGGCGCGACGTCGCCGCCGGCACCGTGACCTATGTGGACCCGGACACAAACGAGGAAGTCGAAACGACCGTAACCGGCGGGGCAGTGAAGTGCCAGTGGAAGGCCGATTGGGCGATGCGCTGGACCGCGCTCGGGGTCGACTACGAGATGGCCGGCAAGGACCTGATCGATTCCGTCAAGCTGTCCGGAAAAATCTGTTCGGCGCTCGGCGGTACGCCGCCCGAGGGCTTCAACTACGAGCTGTTCCTCGACGACAAGGGCCAGAAGATTTCCAAGTCGAAGGGCAACGGGCTCACCATCGACGAATGGCTGCGCTACGCCTCGCCGGAATCGCTGTCGCTGTTCATGTATCGCGAGCCGAAGTCGGCGAAGCGGCTGTACTTCGACGTGATCCCGCGCAACGTCGACGACTATCAGCAATTCCTCGACGGTTTTTCGCGGCAGGACGGCAAGCAGCAGCTCGCCAATCCGGTCTGGCACATCCACGCTGGTCATCCACCCAAGGCCGACATGCCGGTGACGTTCCAGTTGCTGTTGACGCTGGTGTCATCGTCGAACGCAGAGAATGCCGAGACGCTATGGGGCTTCATCGGCCGCTACCGGCCGGGCGTGACGCCGCAGAGCCATCCGAAGCTCGACGCTATGGTCGGCTATGCCATCAACTACTATCGCGACTTCGTGGCGCCGGCGAAGACGTTCCGCGAGCCGACGGCCAGCGAGCGCGCCGCGCTGCAGGACTTGCGCGATGCGCTGTCGCAATTGCCGGCGGATGCATCGGCGGAGGACATCCAGAACGCGGTCTACGAGATCGGCCGCCGCGATCCGTTCCTCGATCACAAGAAGCTCGCGAAGGACGGCCGCCCCGGCGTTTCGCTCGAGTGGTTCAACCTGCTCTATCAGGTGCTGCTGGGCCAGGAGAAGGGACCGCGCTTCGGCTCGTTCGTTGCGGTCTACGGCGTGCAGAACGCGATCGCGATGATCGACGGCGCGCTGGCGCGGAGTGCTTGAGCTCTCTTACGGCTCGGCGAGCATCGCGCGATAGCGTGCCGCCTCATCGGGCGGCATTCGCGCGAGCAGCGGCCGCATGGTGAAGTTACCGACGATCTTGCCGTCGCGGTAATACATCCAGTCTGAAATCTGGTCTTGCTCGAACTCAATCCGCTGACCGAATTTCACATAGGTCACGTTCTTGGGAGTATTGCCGACAGTCGCGTTGATCTTGTCGTCTTTGAGTTCGATGTCGCCCACCCAGATATGCTCTACATCTTTCTCGCTGTAGGGCATCATGACTTTCAGCATGAATCTATTTTCGTTTGCCGAAGGGTGTGCGAATTTTTTCCAGAAATCCGGGAGGCTTGCGCGTGCTTTTGCCTGGGCGGCTGCCATCTCGGCATTGCCTTGCCGCAAGGAAATGACGCGATCGGAGGTTTGAGCGTTCGTCGGACTTCCGATACAAATCGTCAACAGAGCTAGTGACGCTTGTAACAGGTGGCGCATCATTTACTGGCTCGCCCACACGATCCGCGCGATCCACTCCACGTCGGCGGCGGCGAGCGTGCGGTCGACGTGATTCGGATTGAGCGATTGCAGTTCGATGGTTTTCGCGGTGCGGCGCTTCAATTCCTTCACCATCACTTCGCCGTCGCGGGTCTTCACGACGACGCGGTCGCCGCGGCGGATCGGCGTGCCTGGTGAGACCACGATGACGTCGCCGTCGCGATAGGCGGGCTTCATCGAGTCGCCGGAAATCTCCAGCGCATAGGCATGCTCGTCGTTGACGGACGGAAGTCCGACCTCGTCCCAGCCCTTGCCGACCGGAAAGCCGCCGTCGTCGAAATAGCCGCCGGCGCCGGCTTCGGCGAAGCCGAGCAGCGGCACGGCCTGCGCGGCGCGGGCGGTGTCTTCGATGAACTGCACGAAGGTATCGATCGCGGTGTTAGTGGCTGCGAGTGCCTTGGCGACCGATTCGGTGGATGGCCATCGCTCGCGGCCATCGCTCGTGATCCGCTTCGATTTGTTGAACGTGGTGGGATCGAGCCCTGATTTTTTCGCGAGCCCCGACGGGGATAATCCGGCGCGTTCCGCGAGGCGATCGAGCGCCGTCCAGATCTGCTCGTGGGTCAGCATGGTCATGGGCGCGTCCTGAATCCGGTCTCCGGATCGGTGAATTTTGTCAAAAACTAGGAATTATTACCTTAAATCGCGGCGAGCTGCAATGCGCCAACCGTGCAAAATGCCGCTCTTGAAGTGCGGCGGGGGCGCCGATACGGTCAGGCTCAATCCGCCCCAATCCCTGGGTCGGTAACGAGATCATGCGCTTTTTCAATGCGTTGAAGCGCAATGGCGGGTTCGGGATAGGCGTGCGCACGATCTATAAAATCTGTCCCGCCTCGGCCTGGCGGGAGGCCGAGCGGCAGGGGGCCTTTCGTGGCAGCGCCGACGACCGGCGCGATGGTTTCATCCACTTTTCCACCGCCTCCCAGGTCGAAGGCACGGCGCGAAAGCATTTCGCCGGCCAGACGGGCCTGTTCCTGATTGCGATCGACGCCGATGCGCTGGGTGACGCTCTGCGCTGGGAGGTCTCGCGCGGGGGCGAACTGTTTCCGCATCTTTATGGCGACCTCGATCTCAGCCATGTCACGGCGATCCTGGACATGCGCACGCGGTCGGATGGCACCCACGATATTCCGGAGCTTGCGCCGTGATCCGCGCCTTCGACCATGTCTCGCTTCCGCTGTTGCGCTGGTTCGATCCTGAGGATGCGCACCGCATGGCGATCCAGGGATTGCGGCTGCTGCCGCCGCTGCGTCTGCGTAGCGACGATCCGAAACTCGCGGTGCGCGCCTTCGGCCTGAATTTCCCGAACCCGATCGGCATGGCCGCCGGTTTCGACAAGAGCGCCGAAGTCCCCGATGCGCTCTTGCGGCTGGGATTCGGTTTTGTCGAGATCGGATCGGTGACGCCGAAGCCGCAGGCCGGTAATCCGCGCCCACGGCTGTTCCGGCTGGAGCGCGACGAGGCCGTCATCAACCGCATGGGTTTCAACAATGATGGTGCCGAGGCCGTACTGCGCCGTCTGGCGGCGCGCGCGCAATCAGGCGGCATCGTCGGCGTCAATGTCGGCGCCAACAAGGATTCGGCCGACCGGACCGCCGACTACGTCAAGCTGATCGAGACGTTCGCGCCGGTGGCGAGCTACTTCACTGTCAACGTGTCGTCGCCCAACACGCCGGGCCTGCGCAACCTGCAGCAGGCGGCGGCGCTCGACGATCTCTTGGCCAAGGTGATCGATGCGCGCGAACGGGTCCGGCAAAATGCGGGCGATTCGCCGGTGTTATTGAAGGTCGCGCCGGACCTGACGCTCGCCGAACTCGACGACGTCGTGCATATCGCGCGCTCGCGCCGCGTCGACGGCATGATCGTCGGCAACACCACCTTGGCGAGACCCAAGACCCTGCGCGATCAGACACGCGCGCAAGAGCAGGGCGGGCTGTCGGGTCGGCCGCTGTTCCGTCTGTCGACGCGTATGGTGGCGGAGACCTATGTGCGGGCCGAAGGCGCGTTTCCGCTGATCGGCGTTGGCGGCATCGATAGCGGCGGCGCCGCGCTGACCAAGATCCGCGCTGGTGCCACGCTGATCCAGCTCTATTCGTCGCTAGTCTATAAGGGCCTCGGACTGGTCGACGATATCAAACGGGATCTGGCGTCGACGCTGCTGCGGACGGGGCGCGACTCGCTGTCGGAGATCGTCGGCGCCGATGCCGCGGCGATCACGGCCGAGGATTGGCCGGTGGTGTGAACACCGGGAATGTCCGCTTTAGCAACGCCGGATAGCGCAAGCCCTGCAATCCGCCGCGAGCGGCGTAATGGATAAGTAGCGCGCCCCATAGGCCGGTATTGCCGAATGGCCGCAGCGCCCACCATGCGGCGAGGAAGATGACCAGCGACAGCACCATGAGGTTGCGCATGTCCCGTGTCCAGGTCGCGCCGATATAGATGCCGTCATAGGCGAAGGCGAACACGCCGAGCACCGGCGCAAGCGCTACCAGCCAGAGATAATCGCGTGCGATCAACCGCACGTCGGTGCTCGCGGTCATGATATCGATCAGGTGTGCTCCGAACAGCGCATAAGTTGCCGTGACGGCGATCGCGAAAGCGAAACCCCAGAGAATGACGAGCCGCGTCGCGCCGGTGAACCCATTACGATCGCTGGCGCCGATCGCGCGGCCGCACATCTGTTCGGCGGCATTGGCGAGACCGTCGAGAAAGAAAGCGCTGATCAGCAGAAAATTGTTCAGCACGGCATTAGCGGCGAGGGTGACATCGCCGGCACGGGCGCCCTGCGCCGTAAAGAACAGGAACGCGGTGATCAGCGCCGCCGTGCGGATCATGATGTCGCGGTTGACCGCGAACATGCGCAGCAGTTTTGTCCGGTCGAACAGCGCGGTGGCGGGAATGGCAAACATGTTGCGCTTGGTCCGCCGCGCGATCAGGACTCCCATGACAACGCCGCTCGTCTCCGCGAGGATGGCGGCGATCGCCGCGCCCGTAATGCCGAAGTCGAGCGCCAGCACCAGAAGAACGGTGGCTGCCATGTTGACGAGATTGATGGCGATCTGCACCGACAGGGCGAGCGAGGCGCGTGCCTGTCCGACCAGCCAGCCGAGAACGACATAGTTTGCGAGCGCCATCGGCGCCGACCAGATGCGGATGGAAAAATAGTTGCGTGCGGCATGAGTCACGCTGGCGCTCCCGCCCATGGCGTCGAAGACAATGGCCGCGAGCGGGAGCTGCAAAGCGATCAGGCCGAGACCGATCGGCGCGGCGACGATAAAACCTCGCATCAGCAGCGCATTGATCTCGCCGGTATCGTGTGCGCCCGTGGCCTGCGCCGTCAGCGCCACCGTGCCCATGCGCAGGAAGCCGAACAGCCAGAACATGCAATCGAAGATGACGGACGCCATGGCCACGCCGCCGAGCAGCGTGGCGTCGCCAAGCCGTCCGATCGCGATGGTGGCGACGATGCCGAGCAGTGGCGTCGTCAGGTTGGCGACCATCGCAGGTCCGGCGATGGCGAACACCTGCTTGCTTGTGACGCGGCTTTCGGCGGTCGCGACCGGGTGCTGCGACACAGGTGACGGAGGCGCGGCGTCCGTCATAGCTCGATCACGAGACCATCGTATGCGGCGATATGCGGGGTCTCGCTGACATGCGCCAGCATGTCGTCGCTCATGTGGGTGAGCACCAGCCGTTTCGGCGCAATCTGTGGCAGATGTTCGGCGAGCGTCCTGTAGCTCAGGTGGTTGCGGACATTGGTCTCGAACGTATAGGCCTCGCAGATGAACAGGTCAGCATGGTGCGCGGCCGGGACCAGCGCCTCCGTCCATTCGGTGTCGGCGCTGTAGGTCACGGTGCGGCCTTCGCCTTCGATGCGATAGGCATAGAACGGACCGCCGCCCGTGCCGTGGACGACCTCGAACGGTGTTACGGCCGTTTCGCCGAAGGCGGTCGTCCGGCCGGGGTGCAGTTCGACCAGGTTGATCTCGAACCGTTGCTGCGTTTTCGAGGAGTTCTCGAACAGCGCTTCCATCACCTGCGCGAACCGCATTTGGAGTCCGGCAGGGCCGGCGATGGTCAGCGGGGCCTGCCTGCGGCTGAATTGTGCGTTGAGGACGAAGAACGGCAGGCCCGCAAAGTGGTCGCCGTGAAAATGCGTGATCAGGATGAGGCCGATATCGTCGAGTTCGACGTTGCTGCGTTTCAGCGCGACCAGTGATGACGCGCCGCAGTCGATCAACAGGTTGGTGCGCTCACCGGTAATGTGAAAACAGGTGTTGAACCGACCGTCGGACCCGAACGCATCGCCGCAGCCGATGAAACGAACCTGCATGGAGCCGGCGCCGGATTATCGACCGCGCGGCGCGCCGAATAGCCGCGAGATCAGCCAGATCGGGACCACGATCACGGCGCCGAGCAGGAAATAGCGCCACAGGCCGTTGATGGCGTCGAAGCCGAGATTCCAGAGCCGCTCGAACAGCAGGCGGATGCTGTGCACGATATTCCAGGGGTCGAATCCGACAGCCGCGAGCATGACGCCGACCAGGATCGACAGCAGGATCAGGCGGAATGCCACTGCCAGCGGCGAGCCGCCCAGAAAGCGCGACAGGCTATCCTGGCGGGCTGGCAACTCCCGGGTGTCGTTCGGCATCATGAGGTCTCCTGCGAAATCGGTGGTCGTATTATAGCCCGCCGCAGATGGGGAACCAATGCTGTGGCGTCAATAGCGGTCTGCCGTCGCTTCGGGTCGGTTCGCGAAATCCGCCTTCAGCATCCGCTCCAGCGTGTCCAGCCGGTCGGCTTCGCGCGGCGGCTTGTCCCAGCGCAGCCGGCTGATGCGGGGAAACCGCATCGCGACGCCCGACTTGTGCCGGGCCGAGCGCTGCAGTCCCTCGAACGCGATTTCCAGCACGAGGCCCTGATCGGGTTCATGCACCACGTGGCGGACGGGGCCAAAACTCTCGGTGGTGT
>JBQCIZ010000336.1:0-6640 GCA_051953235.1 Nitrobacter sp.
CGTCGTGACCGTGCTGAAGGCCGAATTCCGCATGACCGAGGATCAGGCGCACAAGGTGATGATCACCGCGCATCGGCTCGGCGTCTGCGTGGTCGCCGTATTCACAAAGGACGTTGCCGAGACCAAGGCGACGCGCGCCACCGATGCCGGGCGCGCCAAGGGCTATCCGCTCCTGTTCACCACCGAACCGGAAGAATAGTTTTACGGCCCGTTCAGGGCGAAGGCGTTGCCGGGATTTCATCCTTCAGGCCAAAGACGCGCTCGGCCTTTGCAAATCCTGCGATGGGAAATTCACCCAGATCGCTCCAGTCGGCGGACGTGCACAATCGGGTGAAGCTCGCCGACGCAACCACCGTGCGATGCAGGCTTCCCGCGATCTTTTCCAGCCGCGCCGCGAGGTTCACGGCCGGACCGATGCAGGTGAAATCGAGACGGTTGCCGCCGCCGACGTTGCCATACAAGACCGTGCCGATATGGAGCGCGAGACCGAAGCGAAACCGTTCAACGGTGTGTTCGCCTTCGGAATAGACCAGCTCGGCGACGCTGGCGCGGCATTCGTGCACGGCCTCGAGCACCTGATCGCAAACCGCAGCCGCGTTGTCGCCGGTCACCGGAAACACCGCCAGCAGTCCATCGCCCATGAATTTCAGGATTTCGCCGCCGCGCCGCTTGATCGCTTCCACCTGACAGTCGAAGTAGCGATTGAGGATATCGACCACGATCTCCGAGGGCAGCCGATCGGAAAGGCGCGTGAAGCCGCGAAGATCCGACAGCCAGATTACCGCGTTCATGGTTTCGGTATGGCCGCGGCGGATTTGTCCCGCGAGGATGCGCTCGCCGGCGCGGTTGCCGACATAGGTGTCGAGCAGGATCGTCGCGGTCCGCCGCAGACTAACGATTTCGATGATGCGGGTGAGCGGCGGAAGCAGTTGCCGCAGCGCGGCCAGATGTTCATCCGAGAAGCCGCCCGGCGCTTTCGTGGTCCAGCTCGACGCATGGATCGATCCATCGGCATAGAAGATCGGCATCGCGATATAGTCGGTCACGCCTTCGGCGCGCATGTCATCGAGAAACGGAAAGCGGCCGTCGTCCGCGTCAGCCAGCCTGCACCGGACTTCCTTCCCCTCCAGAAAGACGACCCGCAGCGGACTGTTGATGAACTCCGGCGATTCCTGAATATCGAAATCGACCGAGCCGACCGCGACCTCTGCGCCAGGGCGCCAGATGAAGTTGCGGCCGAAGATGTCGGGATGCAGAGTCCGGAGGAACACGCCGACGCGCCACAACGGCAACCCGGCCGCCACCAGCCGTTCGCAGGTCTGCGCCATCAGATCGGTCGGCGCGGACGCCGAGCGCGCGCCGTCGTTCAGCCAATCCGTGATGCCCTTCAGATCGTTCAATGACATCCTGCTCGACCTTGCTCCGCGTCTCACGCAACTCAGGCCAGCATTAGCTTCTGTGCCGCCGCATTGAAATAACGATTTTAATCCGGACCGCTGCCTTGCGATGGGACACGCTATTTGTGCCCCGCGCCAACGATCAAATCGGAGGAAACCTCGGATGCACATCCCGTTCGGACGTCGTTCCATGCCCCGCCTGCCGCTCGGTTTCGCTGCGGCCATGCTCGCAGCCGCTGCGAATGTCCCTGCACAGGCCGCACCCAGCAACCTCGACGGCATGAAGGCGCATATCGCCGCCGCCGAGAAGGTCGCGGCCAGCCACCCCGACCTCGCCGGACCGCTGAACCTGTGCAAGACCGCGACCGGCGCACCGGCCTCCGCCTTCATGGCGAACTACAAGAAATGGTCCGCCGAGACGCCGCTGCCGCCGATGCAGGTGTTCGACAATCTGTATTTCCTCGGATCGAAATGGACCACCGCCTGGGCGATCAAGACCTCGAGCGGCATCATCATCGTCGACGCCATGGATAACGCCGATGAAGCCGAACATTACATCGAAGGCGGCCTGCGGAAGCTGGGGCTCGATCCCACGCAGATCAAATACGTCGTCGTCAGCCACGCCCACGGCGACCACTATGGCGGCGCAGACTATTTGCAGAAGAAATTCCACCCGCACGTTGTCATGAGCACGATCGACTGGAATGCGCTGGACAAACTGCGCAACGACGCAGATGCGCTGAAGAAGGTCAATCCGCTATTCGGACCGCCGCCGGCCCGCGACATGGCCGTCAACGATGGCGACAGTATCAAACTCGGCGACACTACCGTGACCGAGCATCTGATCCCCGGCCATACCCTCGGCACGCTGGCGACGACCTTCACGGTGTTCGATCACGGTCAGCCGCATCATGCGGTCGCCTGGGGCGGCACTGCCTATAACTTTGGGCCGCTGCCCGACCGCCTGCAAATCTATGCGGACACCACGAAGAAATATGAAAGCGTGTTCGGCAAGGACAACGTTGACGTGGTGCTGTCGAACCATGTCAGCTTCGACGCGGCGGTGGCGAAGATGGCCAAGCTCAGGGAACGCAAGGCCGGCGAGCCCAACCCGTTCGTGGTTGGCAACGACGAGGTGAAAGGATTCCTCGCGATTCTCGGTGAATGCGCGCTGGCCACGAAGGATAGCCTGCCGGCGAAATGACTTCCGACTCTCCGGCAAGCGCTACGATGCTCGTGGATCGCGGCGCTTGCCGTTTCAGTTAGACGCTCGCCGCGAACAGGTCCCAGCGTCCCGGCAACCCCTTGAGCTCGTAAGTGCCGCGCTCCGCGAATTTCAGGCCGGCGCCCGCGACCAGATCGGTGATGACGCGCGAGACCAAGACCTCGCTCGCGTCCGATTGCGCCATCACGCGCGCCGCCGCATGCACTGCGATGCCGCCGATATCGTTGCCCCTGATCTCGATCTCACCGGTGTGGAGCCCTGCGCGCACCGGAAGGCCGATCTGTTGCGAGGCGGCGCCGAATGTCAGAGCGCATCGCACCGCGCGGCCGGGGCCGTCGAACGTCGCCAGAATGCCGTCGCCCGTCGTCTTGACCAGAACTCCGCGATGCTTCTCGACAGTCTCCTTTGCCAGTTCGTCGTGACGATCGAGAAGCTTGCGCCATGAATGATCGCCGCTCGCCACCGCGCGGCGGGTGGAATCGACAATGTCGGTAAAAAGAACGGTTGCCAGCACCCGCTCCAGTTCGGCGGGAGGAGCCTCGCGATGCCCGGTGACAAATTCCTCGATGTCGCCAAGCGTGGTATCGACGTCGCCGGTCCAGAACGCATGATCGCCGTCGGGATACTCAATATATTTCACGCCAGGAATTTGCGCCGCCAGATCGCGGCCCAGCCGTACCGGCATCTGCGCATCCGTCGCGCGATGCAGCACCAGCGTCGGGACGCGCACGCTCGGCAGGATCGGCCTGACATCGATCTGCCGATTCAGCAGCATGATTTCCTTGAACGCTCCGGGACTGGACGACAGCCGTTCGAGTTTGGCGACCCGGGCGAGCAAACCGTCATCGGCGGCCTGGCTGCCGAGGGCGACCTTGAGCAGTTCGCCGCTGCCCCAGCTCTTGATGATCCGCGGCAGATTGGCGTCCCAGACATCCTGCGCCATGCGATCCGCGGCCCGCGCAAAGCCGCCGATCAGAACCAGATGCGACACACGCTCCGGATAGGTCGCCGCGAACAGCGCGCTCATCGGACAGCCCTCGGAGAAGCCGAGCAGCACGGCCTGCCGCGAACCTGCGTCGTCCATCACGGCGCGAACATCATCCATCCGCTGCTCGAGCGAAGGCGCGCCGGACATCCGGTCGGACAGACCCTGCCCTCGCTTGTCGAAGGTTATGACCCGCGCAAAGTGAGACAGGCGGCGCAGAAACGCCGTGTAGCTCGGCAATTCGTGGAGGAACTCGACATGCGATACCACGCCCGGCACCAGCACAATGTCGACCGGTCCGTCGCCCATCACCTGATAGGCAATACTGGCCTCGGCGCTGATCGCGTAATGCGTCGTGGGAAGCACGAAATCGGTCATAAGGCGAAGCACCCATGCGTGGCTTGCCGACTTTCGCTCCCGGAATGGGACGGGTCAACCACGGCACGGGCCTGCCCGAGGCGCCACTGTACCAGCAGCTAGCTACGGGCCGACCTGCCCGCGATGGCGCAGGTACTGATCCGCCAGCACGCAGGCCACCATCGCCTCGCCGACCGGCACCGCGCGAATGCCGACGCAGGGATCGTGGCGGCCTTTGGTGAGGATATCGGTGTCCGCGCCGTTGCGGTCCACCGTGCGGCGCGGCGACAGGATCGACGAGGTCGGCTTCACCGCGAAGCGCGCGACGACCGGTTGCCCCGTGGAGATGCCACCGAGAATGCCGCCGGCATGATTCGACATGAACGCCGGCCCATTATTGCCCATATTGGACGAAGAACTGCGCATTTCATCGGCATTCTCTTCGCCGGTCAGCGCCGCCGCCTCGAAACCGGCGCCGATCTCGACGCCCTTCACCGCATTGATGCTCATCAGCGCCGCGGCGAGGTCGCCGTCGAGCTTGGCGTAGATCGGCGCGCCGAGTCCCGCTGGTACGCCCTCGGCAACAACCTCGATCACGGCGCCGATCGACGAGCCGCTCTTGCGGATACCGTCGAGATAGTCTTCGAAGAACGCCGCCTTGTCCTTGTCGGGGCAGAAGAACGGATTCCTCGCCACCTCATCCCAATCCCACTTCGCGCGGTCGATCCTGTGCGGCCCCATCTGCACCAGCGCAGCCCGCACCGTCAGGCTCGGCACGACCTTGCGCGCGATGGCGCCGGCCGCGACCCGCATCGCGGTCTCGCGCGCCGAGGAGCGGCCGCCGCCGCGATAATCGCGCAGGCCGTACTTCGCCTCGTAGGTGAAGTCGGCGTGGCCGGGACGAAACTTATCCTTGATGTCGGAATAGTCCTTCGAGCGCTGGTCGGTGTTCTCGATCAGCAATCCGATCGGCGTCCCCGTCGTCACCTGCACGCCAGTGTCAGGATGCGCCATGACGCCCGACAGGATTTTCACCGCGTCCGGTTCCTGCCGTTGCGTGGTGAACCGCGACTGGCCCGGACGGCGGCGGTCGAGATCGCGCTGGATCTCCTCGGCCGTCAGCGGCAGCAGCGGCGGGCAGCCATCGACCACGCAGCCGATCGCAACCCCGTGGCTCTCGCCGAAGGTCGTGACTCGGAACAGATGGCCGAAGGTGTTGTGGGACATGAATCAACTAGTTGAGTTTGTAAAAATGCAATCGGTCACTTGCAACTTTGCAAGTTTAGGCTTGCGAATTTGCACCGTCGTACCCGGAAGTAGCTCAAATCGCAAACTTTTGGAGCAAAAATGCTACTTCCTAAGCTGCAAAGGCAGCAAAAATGTAATTTTCAGATCGCTGGGCTGGGCCCTTCTGCCCCTCTCCCCTTGTGGGAGAGGGTGGCGAGAATGAGCAACGCGAATTCGAGCGGGGTGAGGGGTTATAAAAAATTCGACCCCTCACCCGCCCTCGCTTTGCTCGGGCACCCTCTCCCACAAGGGGAGAGGGGAAGAAACCCGCGAACGTCGGCTCCTGCCCTTAACTATACTTCGCGATCCCGCCAGCGCCGAACACGTAGACCGCGCCCTGCTCGATGGTCAGGTTGGCCGCGCTATCGGGCGCCTCGAGACTGAGCGCCACCATCAGCGCCCGCGCCGTGCCGCCATGGGCCACGGCTACGGTGTCGCCAAGGAGCGAGTCGTACCAATCGCGCATCCGCAGGGTCACCGAGGCGTAGCTCTCGCCGCCCGGGGGCGCGGCGCCCCACTTGTCGGCCTGCCGGAGCGCGAACGCGTCCGGGTTGGCCTGCTCCATCTGCGGCAGCGTCATGCCTTCCCAATGACCGAAGCCGATCTCGCGCAGACGGTCGTCGATGGTGTAGCCGAGCGGCGGCAGGTCGATCGCGCCGCGCATCAACTCCATGGTGCTGCGCGCCCGGCCCAACGGACTCGCGACAAATGGCAGCGCTGTGGCATCGCGGCCGTCGCGCGCAAACAGATCGGCCAGGATGCCGCCTGCCTTCACGGCCTGGGTACGGCCGAGATCGTTCAGCGGAATATCCTGCGAGCCCTGAAAGCGGCCGGCCGCATTCCATTCGGTCTCGCCGTGGCGGATGTAGTAGATCGTCGGCATGATGGGAAATGGCTCTTGGCGCTGAAGATGGCGCAGGGGAGGTACACCAGCGCCAAGAAGCGGGAAAGCCCCTATCGGCCAGCGGCTCATTTGTGCGCAAACGTCGCGGCGGAATAGACCCCGGCTCTGGGTGTTATGCTATGCAGGTGTCCGCCCTCGCCCGCATTCTTTCCATGCGTCCCGAGCCGGATATCGGTACAGCACGGTGAGACTGCCCGTATGAGCCCGTCGCAATGAGCGCTTTTCGTGACGACGTCGAAAGCATGATTCCCGCGCTGCGGCGTTATGCGCGGGCGCTGACGCGCGATGCCGATATCGCCGACGATCTCGTGCAGGACACGCTGGTACGCGCGCTCCGTTCGGAGCGGCTGTTTCTCGGCGGCGATCTTCGGAGCTGGCTGTATACCATCCTGACGAATCTCAACCGCAACCGCCGCCGGTCACTGGCGCGTCGGCCGCAGTTCGCACCGTTGCAGGACACCGCCGCCGATGCCAGCGGCACCGAG
>JBQCIZ010000337.1:0-2540 GCA_051953235.1 Nitrobacter sp.
CCGGCAGCGCAAATCCTGTCGCATTCGACGGTTTCCGCGGTCGAATCCGCGTTCAACACGCTTGCCAATACGGTTTTGAGCAACAACGCCCGCACCCTTGAAGACCTCGTCAAGGAGATGCTGCGCCCGATGCTGAAGTCCTGGCTCGACGATAACCTGCCGGGGCTGGTCGAGCGTATCGTCAAGGCCGAAATCGAGCGGGTTTCGCGCGGACGATCCTGAGATCCGCGCCAGTCGGTCTCCGATCCTCCATCCGCAACGTGGGGCTGGTATTCGCCGCTGCCGGGCGCTTTATTGGGCCGTCATGTTGACTTGGCGTGCGCCGAAAGGCTTTTACGCCGTCAAACGTCCCTTATTCCGCGAATTCGCCTGAAACGGCGCCGAAGTGATTGCATTGCCATGATCGAAAAGACCTATCAGCCCGCCGACATCGAAGGCCGCATGTCCCGTTTGTGGGAAGACGCCGATGCCTTCAAGGCGGGCCGCAGCGACCGGCGCGACGCGCAGCCGTTCACGATCGTGATCCCGCCGCCGAACGTCACCGGCTCGCTGCACATGGGTCACGCGCTCAACAACACGCTGCAAGACGTGCTGTGCCGCTTCGAGCGGATGCGCGGCCGCGACGTGCTGTGGCAGCCCGGCACCGATCACGCCGGCATCGCGACCCAGATGGTGGTCGAGCGGCAGTTGATGGAGCGGCAGGAACCCGGCCGCCGCGACATGGGCCGCGCCAAATTCCTCGAACGCGTCTGGCAATGGAAAGCCGAGAGCGGCGGCGTCATCGTCAATCAGTTGAAACGGCTTGGGGCCTCCTGCGACTGGTCGCGCGAGCGCTTCACGATGGACGAGGGCCTGTCGCGCGCCGTCGCAAAAGTGTTCGTCGAACTGCATCGTGACGGCCTGATCTACAAGGACAAGCGGCTGGTCAACTGGGATCCGAAACTGCTGACCGCGATCTCCGACCTCGAGGTGCAGCAGATCGAGGTCAAGGGCAGCCTGTGGCACCTGCGCTATCCGCTGGAAGGCAAGAGCTTCAATCCCGACGATCCCTCGACCTTTATCGTCGTCGCGACCACGCGTCCCGAAACGATGCTCGGCGACACCGCCGTGGCCGTGCACCCGGAGAACGAGAAGCTCGGCCATTTGATTGGCAGCAACGTCGTGCTGCCGCTGGTCGGGCGCATCATTCCGATCGTCGGTGACGACTATGCCGATCCGGAGAAGGGGACGGGCGCGGTGAAGATCACGCCCGCGCATGACTTCAACGACTTCGAGGTCGGCAAGCGACACGGTCTGCCGCAGATCGGCGTGCTCGACCGGGAAGGGCGTCTGACCCTGACCGCGAACGAGGACTACCTGCGCGGTCTGCCTGAGGGCGCGCTGATGCTCGCCGAAGAACTCGACGGCATGGATCGCTTCGCCGCGCGCAATGCGATCGTCGCGCGTCTCGAGGACTTCGGCTTCCTCGACAAGATCGAACCGCATGCGCACATGGTGCCGCACGGCGACCGCTCCGGCGTTGTGATCGAGCCGTATCTGACCGATCAGTGGTATGTCGATGCCAAGACGATGGCGCAGCCCGCGCTTGCCGCGGTGCGCTCGGGCGCGACCACGTTCGTGCCAAAGAACTGGGAAAAGACCTACTTCGAGTGGATGGAGAACATCCAGCCGTGGTGCATCTCGCGTCAGCTCTGGTGGGGACATCAGATTCCGGCGTGGTACGGTCCGGACGACAAGGTGTTCGTCGCCGAGACCGAGGACGAGGCGGTCGGCAACGCACTCGGCTATTACGTCGAGCAGGGCGTCATCACCGCCGAGCAGGGCGCCGAAATGGCGCGCGATCCAGCGAAGCGCGAAGGTTTCATCACGCGCGACGAGGACGTGCTCGACACCTGGTTTTCCTCCGCGCTGTGGCCGTTCTCGACGCTCGGCTGGCCGGACGAAACACCTGAAGTGAAGCGCTACTATCCGACCAATGTACTGGTCACGGGTTTCGACATCATCTTCTTCTGGGTCGCCCGGATGATGATGATGGGCCTTCACTTCATGAAGGAAGCGCCGTTCTCGACCGTCTACATCCACGCGCTCGTCCGCGACGAGAAGGGCGCCAAGATGTCGAAGTCGAAGGGCAACGTCATCGATCCCCTCCACTTAATCGACGAATACGGCGCCGACGCGTTGCGCTTCACGCTGGCTGCGATGGCGGCGCAGGGCCGCGACATCAAGCTGTCGCCGCAGCGTGTCGAAGGCTATCGCAATTTCGCGACAAAACTCTGGAATGCCTGTCGCTTCGCCGAGATGAACGAATGCGTGCTGCCACCGGGCTTCGACGCAACCGCCGCGAAGGAAACGCTCAACCGCTGGATCGTGCACGAGACCGCACGCGCCACGCGTGAGGTCACCGAGGCGATCGAGGCCTATCGCTTCAACGACGCCGCCGGCGCGATCTACCGCTTCGTCTGGAACGTCTACTGCGACTGGTATCTCGAGCTCGCAAAGCCCGTGATGATGGGCGAGGACGGTCCGGCCAAGGCCGAGAC
>JBQCIZ010000338.1:0-5473 GCA_051953235.1 Nitrobacter sp.
GAGGTTGCGATAGGCCTTGAAGGCGCGCGACGACAGCTCCTCCATGGCGTGGAGATATTCGGCACGCGGCGCGCTCTGCTGCGGCTGCAACAGGCTCGCTTCCAGCGTTGCGGCTGCAAGGATTTCCAGATTGGCGCGGCCGACCTCGGCGTTGGAATACTTGCTGGAGATAATCTCGCCCTGCTCGGTGATGCGGATCTGGCCGTTCACCGCGCCCCCGGGTTGCGCGAGAATGGCGTCGTAGCTCGGGCCGCCGCCGCGGCCGACCGAACCGCCGCGACCATGGAACAGCCGAAGCCGGACATGGTGCCGCTCGAACACGCCGACGAGACCGATCTCGGCCTTGTAGAGTTCCCAGCCCGAGGTGACGAAGCCGCCATCCTTGTTGCTGTCGGAATAGCCGAGCATCACCTCCTGCACGCCGCCGCGACTGTCCACCAGCGCACGATATTCCGGCAGCGACAGCAGCCGGTCCATGATGCCGGCGCAGGCCTGGAGATCCTCGATGGTTTCGAACAGCGGCACGATATTGATGGCGCTGCGGCCCGTCGGGCCGACGAGACCGGCTTCCTTCAGCAGGAGCGCGACCTCAAGCATGTCGGAAATGCCCTGGCACATGGAGATGATGCATTGGGGAATCGCGGCAGCCCCGAACGTCGCATGTGCTTCAGCCGCGGCATGGAATACCGCGAGTTCACCTAGCGTCTCTTCGCTGTATTTGACGAACGGCGACGCCAGCGGCCGCGCGTTGCGCAGTTCGCGCGCCAGCAGCCTGATCCGCGCTTCCTCATCGAGGGCGAGATATGACGTTCCGGGATTGGCCGCGTCGAGCAATTCGGCGATCGTGCGTTCGTGCACGGCAGAATTCTGCCGCATGTCGAGACAGGCGAGATGGAAGCCGAAACAATCGGCGGCGCGGCGCAACTGACGCAAGCGGCCCCGCGCGATCACCTCCGAATGATTCAGGATCAGCGAGCGATCGAGGATGTCGAGATCGGCGCTGAATTCGGCAGCGCTGGCATAGGGCGCGGCCTCGCCGACCGGCGGACGCAGCGTTTCCACGTTTAGTTTCAGCGCGGTCGCCGAGAGCCGCGCATAGATGCCGGACACCGCCAGGCGATACGGCTCGCCGCTGCGATGCGGTGACGTATCGGGCGACCGTTCCGCCAGCGTCCGCAGTTCCGGGGAAACGTCGGCGAGATTGGCCGCCAGCGACAGCTCGCCGCCGAGTTCATGCAACTCGTCGAGATAATAGCGCAGCGCCCTTGCGCTCTGCATCCGCAGCGTGCCGTGCATGACATCGGCGGTGACGAACGGATTGCCGTCACGATCCCCGCCGATCCAGCTCCCCATCCGCAGGAACGACGCCATGTCTTTCGCCGGCTCCGCTCCGCCTGCGCCATCCTGCAGACGATCCTCCAGCGCGCAATGCAACCGCGGTACCTCGTGCAGAAAGGTGTAGTCGTAGAACGACAGCCCGTTGGCGACCTCGTCCAGCACGGTCAGCTTGGTCCGCCGCAACAGGTTGGTCTGCCACAGCGTCAGCACCGCGCGGCGCAACTGTTCCTCGCTGGCCTCGAACTCATCCGGCGTCAGTTGCGTCCGGTCGCGGCGGTCGAGCAGCGCGGCGACCTCCATTTCCCGGTCCATGGTGCTCTTGCGCCGCACCTCGGTCGGATGCGCGGTCAGCACCGGGCTGACGAGAGCGCCATCGAAGAACGCCCGCAACGCCTTGCCGCTGAAACCGGCCTCGCGCGCCCGGTCGAGGGTGTGCGCCAGCGACCCCTCAGGCGGCGGCCCGCCAGCGAGACTCTGATGGCGCATCTGGCGGATGTTGTTGTGGTCTTCCGCGATGTTGGCGAGATGCGAAAAGTAGCTGAAGGCCCGAACGATGCGCACGGTCTCGGCGATCGGCATGCCGTCGAGGATGGTTTCGAGCTCGCGTCGCGCCGGCTCGTCGTTGTCGCGATGGAAACGGATCGAAGTCTGACGGATGCGCTCGACGAGATCGAAGACCGCCTCGCCCTCCTGATCGCGCACGGTGTCGCCGAGGATGCGGCCGAGCAGGCGGATGTCATCGCGAAGGCGGGCATCCCTGGCGGCATTGTCGTCGCCGGAGTCGGAAAGAGACGACGGTGACTTGTCTGACATCAAAACACCGCGAGAGGTTGCGACCATGCCTCCCTCGCAATTTTCCGCGACGTGCGCAAGCTCAGATCGTGAGCGGCCCGTCGCCCGGTTGTGCTAGCCCGGGTTCGGACGGTCCAGTCCGCGCAACTGCAGCACCGTGGCCTCGGCGCCGGCCTTCCGGTCCACGGCAATCGCCTGATATTCGGGCGACTCGTGAAAGCGGCGGGCCTCCTCCGCGTTCGGGAACGACATCAGGACGACCTTGTTCCGGTCCCAGCCGCCCTCAAGAACCTCCGGACGCTCGTCAGCGATCAGAAGGCGGCCCTGAAACTTGCGGAAGACATCCGCAAACCTCGATTGATAGCGCCGATACGACGCCTCGTCGGTAAAGCGAAGTTGAGCAAGGATATAGACCGTCATCGTTAACCTCAGATCTTCCGCCCCGCTCGCTCCCAGTAGGGGTCGCGCAGCCGCCGCTTGAAGATCTTTCCGGAGTCCTCGCGCGGCAGGTTAGTGCCGATCTCTATGTGTTTCGGCACCTTGTAGTCGGCGAGCGATTGCTTGAGCTGCGCGCGGATACCGGCCACATCCAGGCCGGCGCCGGGCAGCGGCTCAACGACAGCCATCAACGCCTCGCCGAACTCGTCGTCGGGAATACCGAACACCGCGCAGTCCTGCACGCCGGTAATCGCATGCAGGGCCGCCTCGATCTCCGCCGGATAGATGTTGACGCCGCCGGAAATGACCATGTCGCGCTTGCGATCGCAGATGAACACATAGCCGTCGGCATCGATGTAGCCGACATCGCCTGAGGTGATGAATCCCTCGCGCTCGATCTCGGCACGCTTCTCCGGCTTGTTGTGGTAGGTAAAGTCCGGATGGCTCCCGATCCGCGAATAGATTTCGCCGATCTCGCCCTGCGGCAGTTCGCGGCCGTCGTCTCCGATGAACTTGAGCTCGGCGCCGGGCGAAATTTTCCCGACAGTGCCCGGCTTCTTCAGCGCATCCTCGGAGCTGGCGAAGGTCACCGCACCGGACTCGGTGGAGCCGTAGAATTCGTAGATCACCGGGCCCCACCACTCGATCATGGCGCGCTTGACGTCGGCGGGACAGGGCGCCGCCGCGTGAATGATATGCCGCAGCGACGACACATCGTATTTCCTGCGCACCGTCTCCGGTAGTTTCATCAGGCGGATGAACATGGTCGGCACCATGAAGACGGTATCGATTTTTTCCCGCTCGACGAGCTGCAAAAACACCTCCGCATCGAAGCGCGGCATCAGCACCAGCGCGCCACCGAGCCGCCCTGCCCGCAGGCCGAACGAATTCGGCGCCGAATGATACAGCGGCCCCGGCAGCAGGCCGCGGATACCGGGCTTGAGGCCGTAGATCATGGCGCGCATGGCTTCCTGCGACTTCGCCTGCTCCGGCGTCGGCGCGGTGCGGCGCACACCTTTGGGGTGCCCAGTGGTGCCTGAGGTGTAGATCATGTTCTGCGGCTGCGCTCGCGCGGGACCATCGTAGGGTTTCTGCTCCGCGAGCCATGTCTCGAGGTCGAGCGCGCCGCCCGGCGTACCCAGAAGATCGCGATCGATCATGTAACTTGCCAGCACTTCCAGCGGCGTCGGCACGCTCAGTACGGTCACACCGGCGGGGATCGCGTCGCCAAGCAGATTGAGCATGTCGGCATGGCCGATCACCACCCGCGTGCCGGAATCCTTGATGACGTAGTTCACCTCCTCCGGCTTGAAGTGCCAGTTCACCGGTACGGCATAGGCGCCGAGCGTCATCACCGCATAGGCGGCTTCCAGAAAAGCGATGTCGTTGCGCATGATGACGCAGACGCTGTCGCCCGGCCCGACGCCGAGGCCCTGCAGACCACCCGCAATGCGGCTGACACGGTCGGTGACTTCAGGAAAGCTGCGGCGGCGCTCACCCGAGATGATGCCGTGGAAGAGAGAGGAAATTTCCGTCATCGTCTTTTCTTCTGGTTGAGATCGTCATCCTGAGGTGCGAGCCAACTTCGGCGAGCCTCGAAGGACAACGACATGGAGCTGGCGCGCATCCTTCGAGGCGCGCCAGTGCGCGCACCTCAGGATGACGATTCACACCTCTGCAAACTTCGGCGCGCGCTTTTCCATGTTGGCGCGGACCGCCTCGGTCTGGTTCGGCGCGCCGAGCAATTTCTGTTGCTCGACGGATTCCGCGAGCAGCGCCGGACCTGGATCGACCGACAAGTTGTTCAGCATCCGCTTGGCAGCGCGGACCGCATGCGGGCTCTTGTTGGCAATCTCGCGCGCCACGCTGAGCGCCACCGTGCGGGGATCGTCGCAAATCTGGGTCGCCAGGCCGTAGCTCATGGCCTCCTGCGCCGAGAAGACGCGGCCGGTGTAGGTCAGCTCGCGCAGGATGTCGTCGCGCACGAGCCTCGCGAGGATCGGCGTGCCCGCCATATCCGGCACAAGACCCCACTTGATCTCCATGATCGACATGCGCGCGTCCGGCGCGAGGTAACGCATGTCAGCGCCGAGCGCGAGCTGGAAGCCGCCACCAAACGCCACACCGTGGATCGCGGCAATCACGGGCACCGGAAGTTGCCGCCAGCCCCACACCGCCTGCTGCGGGAAATTCGCCTTCCCATGGGTCCGGGCCGTGAGATCGCGCTTCGCGCCACCCGCTATCCCGTTACCGCCGTTTTCCTTCATGGCGGCGAAGCGCCCCATGTCGAGGCCGGCACAGAATGCCCGCCCCTCACCCGAAAGCACCACGGCGCGCAGACCCTTTTCGCGGCTGAGACGATCGCAGGTGTCGACAAGAGCCTCGAACATCGCGGCATCGAGCGCATTCATCTTGTCCGCACGGACCAGACGGACATCCGCCACGCCGTCCGACATCGACACCGACACGCGATCATTCATAAAGACGTCTCCCAAGGTTTTTAGCTGTTTTCGGCTTTACAGAAGGCCGTTCTCCGGTTTTAGTCAATCAACTAATTAACGAAGAGTCTTCCTCCAAAATCAGGGACCGCCCATGTTCAACCCACAGCTTCTTGCGGGCCGCAATATCCTTGTCACCGGCGGTGGCACCGGCTTGGGCAAGGCGATGGCCGCGCGGTTTTTGAGCCTCGGCGCCAACATTCACATCTGCGGCCGCCGCAAGATCGTGTGCGACGAGACCGCGACCGAACTGATGGCCGAACACGGCGGCAGGGTCACCAGCCATGGCGTCGACATCCGCGACGCCGCCGCTGTCGATCACATGATCGACACGATCTTCACGACCGACGGCCCTCTCACCGATCTCATCAACAACGCGGCCGGTAATTTCATCTCGCGCAGCGAGG
>JBQCIZ010000339.1:0-4447 GCA_051953235.1 Nitrobacter sp.
GTGCCAACGGCGATCCGCCGCGACATTGCAGCCTCGACGCGCTCGAGCCGCAGCGCGACCCGCTCCTTGAACCCGTCGTCGCGGATGCCATCGGACAATTCCGCTTCGCGCGCCGCAGATTGAATGAGTTGCGCCACCGCGTCGTGGCCTGTGCTCTCGCGCACGACATCGGCCAGCGTGGTGTCGCTTTCGAGCAGTGCAAGACGCCGCTTCACAAGATGCGTGGCGCGCGCGAGCTCGATGGTTTTCGATAGCCACACCGTCCACGTCACCAGCGATGCGAATGCAAGCCCGATCATGACGGCCTTCACCACGATGTCGGCATGCATGAACATGCCCCATGGCGACAGGTTGCGCGGCAGCAAGGCGTCTGCCGTGGCTGCCGCAGCTATCCGGGGTGCGGCGAGAAATGCCAGCGCTGCTATCACCAGAGTTCGGCGGATGACAGGGATCATGAACGGCCGGCTTTCGCGTGTCGGGAGCGGGTCTTTGTCCGGGTCAATTAAGGTGAGTTCACGGCGGCGCGCAATTCAATATTCGCCCCGTTCGGCTTCGCGACGGGCTTTTGCTGCGTCAGACAATCATCTTGCCGTGAACGGGTGTTCCCGCGTAGAGCAAACGAAAGCAGGGGGAGGAGATCGGTCATGACATCGATTGCTGCAAGGTCCGAAGGCGGCGAGCCCAACCTGTTCATGACGCCGCAGGTGAAGGCTGAACGCCGTACCGACGGCAGCATTCGCCTGACATCGCCGGTGCCCTTGCGGGATTACGCGCGCTGCGCCGGCGACTGGCTCGAGCATTGGGCGCGTGAGCGGCCGGACGGCATCTTTCTCGGCGATCGCGCCAGCGTCGAGTTGCCATGGTCCACGGTGACCTACCGCGAGGCGCTGAAGCAGGTGCGGGCCATCGGCGGCTGGATCCTGGCGCAGGGCATGAGCGCGGAACGGCCGCTGGTGGTGCTGTCCGACAACAGCGTTGATCACGCGCTGTTCGCGTTGGCCGCCATGCATGTCGGCGTTCCCGTCGCAGCGGTCTCGCCGGCCTATTCGCTGATGTCGAAAGACTTCGACAAGCTGAAAAGCATGGTCGCATTGCTCGATCCCGGCGCGATCTATGTGGCAAGCGCAAAGCCGTTTGCCGCGGCGCTGGCGGCGGTCGCGCCACTGCATACGGCCACGATCGTCAGCAGCGATGCGGGGGATGCCGGCGCGGTTTCGTTTCGCGACGTTGCCTCAGGAGCCGAAACCCCGGATGTCGCAAAGGCCTTTGCTGCCATTGGCCCCGATACCATCGCAAAGTTCCTGTTCACCTCGGGTTCGACAGGGACGCCGAAGGCTGTCATCAACACCCAGCGTATGCTGACCTCGAGCCAGCAAGCCAAGGCGCAGACCTGGCAGTTTCTGGAAGACCCGCGCACCGATCTCGTGATCCTCGACTGGCTGCCGTGGAGCCACACCTTCGGCGCCAATCACAACTTCAACCTCGTGCTGCGCAATGGCGGCACGCTGTATATCGACGGCGGCAAGCCGGCGCCGGGCCTGTTCGCGACATCGCTTGCCAATCTGCGCAGCATCATTCCGACGGTCTATTTCAACGTGCCACGTGGCTTCGACATGCTGATCGCGGCGTTGCGCGACGATGCCGGGCTCTGCCGCCGTTTCTTCACCGACGTGAAATTCGCGTTCTATGCCGGAGCGGCGTTGCCGCAAAATCTTTGGGACGCATTGGAAGCGCTGTCGATCAAGACGGTCGGCCGACCGATGCCGATGGTCTCGGCGTGGGGATCGACCGAAACCTCGCCGCTGGCGACAGATTGCCATTTCCAGGCGGCGCGCTCCGGCAACATCGGCGTTCCGATCCCTGGCACCGAACTCAAGCTCGTGCCGTCGGGCGACAAGCTCGAAGTGCGTGTGCGCGGGCCGAACATCACGCCGGGCTACTGGAAATCGCCGGAGCAGACCGCGAAGGCCTTCGACGAGGAGGGCTTCTATCTGATCGGCGATGCCGTGACGTTCGCCGATCCCGACCGGCCGGAACTCGGCCTGTTCTTCGATGGCCGCGTCGCCGAGGATTTCAAGCTCAATTCCGGCACCTGGGTCAGCGTCGGAACGCTGCGGGTCAACGGCATCGCAGCACTTGCGCCGCTGGTGCAGGACATTGTGGTCACCGGTCATGGCAGCGACGAGGTGCGTTTCCTGGTGTTTCCGAATATCGCCGCCTGCCGCGCACTGGCTGGATTACCGGATACGGCCGGTGTCGCGGATGTACTCGGTAACGCAAAGGTGCGGACGGCAATCGCGCAGGGCCTCGCGAAACTGAAGGCGAACGGCGGCGGCACATCGTCCTTCGCGACGCGTGCGCTGCTGCTGGCGGAGCCGGCCTCGGTGGACCACGGCGAGATCACCGACAAGGGTTACATCAACCAGCGCGCGGTGATCGCCCGCCGCGCGGATGCGCTGGCGTTGCTCGACAGTGCGGCATCGCCCGCCTGGATCGGATGTGCGACGGCCTGATCGGTCCCTGGCATCGGTTACTTGGCTACTACCTTGCTGCTTCCCTGCGTGATGAGCCGGGCGCTGCGCTGATTGCGCGCATGAATCCACAGCCAACTCAACGCCACGCTGAGCCGGTTCCGCAGGCCGATCAGAAAATAGATGTGGGCGATTCCCCATATCCACCAGGCGACGGTGCCGCGCAGCTTGATGCGGCCGAAATCGATGACAGCGCGCCGCTTGCCGATCTGCGCCAGGCTGCCGGCATGCGCGTAGCGGAATGGCGCCGGCGGCGCGTCGCCACTCAGGCGCGCCTTGATGACATCGGCAACGTAACGTCCCTGTTGCTTGGCCGCAGGCGCGATTCCGGGAACCGGATTTCCATCGGGCCCGGCGATTGCAACGGTATCGCCGATGGCGAAAATCTCCGGATATCCGGGGACGGTCAGATCGGGATTGACCGCGACTCTGCCGGCGCGGTCGGCGGGTGCGTTGAGCCATTCCGCAGCGGGCGAGGCGCGCACACCGGCGGCCCAGATCAGCGTCTTGGCATCGAGTCTGGTGCCGCCATACACGATGCCATCGGCGGTGCATGCGGTGACGGGATGTCCGAGCATGACCTCGACGCCAAGGCTTTCCAGTGAACGCTTGGCATAGGCCGACAAGTCGTCGGCGAATCCCGCGAGCACGCGCGGTCCGGCTTCGATCAGCACGACCCGCGCCTTGTGGGTATCGATGTTGCGGAAATCCGCCGGCAGCGTGTCGCGCGCCAGCTCGGCAATGGTGCCCGCGAGTTCGACTCCTGTCGGACCTCCGCCGATGATGACGAAAGTCAGCAGCGCTGCCTGCCGCTGCGGATCGGTCTCACGCTCGGCGCGTTCAAACGCGACCAGGATACGGCGCCGGAGCGTCGTGGCGTCCTCGAGCGTTTTAAGACCCGGTGCGAACGGCTCCCATTCATCATGTCCGAAATAAGCGTGTCGCGCGCCTGTGGCCAGAATGAGCGTGTCGTATGGCAGGGCGTCGCCATCTTCGAGCAGAACGCGATGTGCGCTTTTGTCGATGCCGGTCACCGTGGCGAACAGGGTGGTGATGTCATGGCGCGCGCTCAGCAGGTGCCGGATCGGCCAGGCGATTTCCGACGTTGCAAGCGAGGCTGTTGCGACCTGATAAAGCAGCGGCTGAAACAGGTGATGGTTGCGGCGATCGACGAGCGTGATGCTCACCGGTGCACCTGCGAGGCGGTGCGCCGCTTCAAGTCCGCCAAATCCCCCGCCGACGATCACGACGCGGCGCCGCTCCGGCATGGCGGATGGCGATGGACGAGATTGCTCCATCAGCATGGACGACCATCCTGTCTCAGGCTCGAACAGCTAATGATCTCGTGGCTGCTCTAAGCAGAATTGTTCCGTGCTGCGATTGCAGGCGGCACGCTGTTACCCGCGTGCGAAAACCTTCGCCTCTGGCGCGACGACCGGCGCGACCGCGCCGATCAGGCGCGCGGCGGCGGCATCCACCGACAGGTCGGCGGTATCGACCACGGCGGAGGCGCGGGCATACAGCGGTTCGCGGCTGAGCAGGATGGTGCGCAACTCCGCCATGGCGGAGCGGTCGTCCGCCATCGGGCGCAGGTCGCCCTGCTGTCGCACCCGCGCCATGTGTTCTTCCGGCTTGGCCTTCAGCCAGATGGTATAGAACGACGACAGGATCAGATCGAACGTCAGCGGCTCCGACACGATGCCGCCGCCGGTCGCCAGCACCGTGAGTTCCTTGCGCGCCAGCAGTTGCCCCAGCGCCGCCTGCTCCATGCGGCGAAAGCCTTCCTGGCCGTACAGTGCGATGATCTCGGCGACCGACAGGCCGTTCTGCCGTTCGATCTCCTTGTTCAGTTCGACAAACGTCCAGCCGATCTTGTCCGCGAGCTTTCGGCCGAGCGTGGTCTTGCCGGCGCCGCG
>JBQCIZ010000340.1:0-9686 GCA_051953235.1 Nitrobacter sp.
GATACCTGGCAGTTATCGTCAGGAAGCTCGCGATCGTGAGGCATCGCAGCCAGGTCCCGGCGGTGAAAAGGCCCCGGTCATGCACGCCAGGCGTACCGTCGCTTGCGAGCCCGTGGTGAGTGTTCTGACCGAGATCGCCAAACGGCTTGAGCCAGGACGCTGTGTGACCTGACCCCACGCGGCGGCGGTTCGAACCAGAAAGATAAAATCAGGTATCGCTGGCGTCGTCGCCGCTGTCGTTGTGCCGGCCGGCGAGCAGCCCCAATGCCAAACCACCCACAGCAAGCAGCGGTAGCAGCTTTTTGATGCCGACGGCGCGCACCACCTGGAGTCCGGCCGCCACCAGCATGGGGTCGGCAAGAATGTTGCGTGCGGTCGACTTCGCTGCCTCCGCGGCGCGTTTGCGCATGGCGTTGCGGCGCACTTCGTAAGTCACGACCGAGATGAGCGTGACGAGAAAGAAGATCGCGGCGCCCGTCAGGCAGGCCTGGATCAATCCATAGTTCTGAAGCACGAAGACGAACGCGGCCGCACACAAAAACAGGATGGTCATGAAAGCCGCAACCACCGCGGCGCCCGCAAGCGACGTCAGCCGCAGGGCGTTGCCGGTGCTCTCCTTGAGATCGTCAATCGCCCGCTGAAACATCGATGCCTCGCTCAAATTGAAATCAATTGGCTTTTAATGTCTGGATTGAATCCAACCGGCTCGACAGCGGCCGCGTCGAATCCGGTTGATCGCGATCACCGGCGCCAGGTCACGCCGATCAGAAAGCCCAATCCGATAGCAAGCCCCACCGCGGCCAGCGGGCGCTCCTGAATGGCTTCTTCGAGCGTCTCCTCCAGCGTGGCGGCCGCATCCTGTGCTGCATCGAGTGCCGCGTTGCCGCGCTCGGATACGTCGGAGACGACGGAATCCACGTTCGCACGGGCCTGCTTGTAACCACGTCGTGCCTGCTTTCGGGCCGCGCCGGTAAAGGCGTTGAGCGCGTCGCTGAGTTGTTCGGCCAAGGCGGAGATGTCGTTTTTCACGGCTGATAAATCCTTTTCGAGACGTTCATAGGTCGCTTTATCCGTCAAATTCTTCATCGCGTTTTCGCCATCGCTGCTCGACATCCAAAGCTCCTGAAACTGATGGTGTGCGATATCAACGTGTTGCCATGATCGAAGTTCCGAAGGCGCGACGCGCTTATTCGTCGGGCAGTTGCGGCGAGTCCATCGCTCTCAGATGATCCTTGACGATCAATGCGACAATCAGCAGCGGCGACGACAGGAAGCCGCCCATTGGTCCCCAGAGCCAGGTCCAGAAAGCGAGCGCGATGAAGACGGCGAGTGCATTCAGCGACAGCCGCCGGCCGATGATCGTGGGCGTAACGAAATGACCTTCGAGGAACGTCAATCCGGCAAAGGCCGCCGGCGCCAGCAGCCCGGCGCCCAATGTCGAAAACGAGATCACGCCGACCGCTGTCAGGATCACAAACATGGCAACCGGACCGATGATCGGGACAAAGTTCAGCGTCGCCGCGAGGGCGCCGAGCCCGGCGGGGTTCGGCATTCCTGTAATGGCGCAGATCAATCCGGTGGCGATGCCCACCCCGAGGTTGATGACCGTTACCGTCAGCAGGTAGCCGCCGAGGCTCGTCTCGATCTCGTTCAGGATTTTCAGCACCTGCAACCGCGACTTGCGGTCGCCGAACGTCATGATCATGGCCCGGCGCAGGTCGCGCCAGCTCGCGACGAACAGGATCAGGGTCGCGAGAAACAGCAGGATTTCGGTGAAGGTCGGCGACAGAAATTCCACCGTCGGCTGCACCCAGTCGATCTTGGGCAGCTGGAACGATGCGCTCGAAAGCGCGGCCGGTTCGCCGATCAGGCCCTGCAGTTGATGCCAGAGCGCCAGCGGACGATCGAATACATGCAGCTTGTCGCGCAGGAGACTTGAAAGCTCAGGCAGCCGTGTCGTCCATTCGATCAGCGGCGAGGTGATCAATCCGATGATGAGGGCAACCAGCGAGCCGGCGGCCGCCACGATCAGAACGGCCGAGACTGATCGTGGAATGCGGTGCCCCTCAAGGTAACCGGCTGCCGGTGACAGCATGGTCCCCACCACGAACGCCATCGTCACGGGAAGGAAGAATGCCTTTGCAACGTAGAGCACCGCGGTGACGCAAATGATCAGCAGCGCCACCAGAACGAACGCCACAACGTCCTCACGCTGAATGCCGCGCCTGGGCTCCTCGTCGCTTTCGGAATGCGAATGCGAACCGGAGGCTGCTTCGGCGGGAGCGCGCATAATGGAGCCACCTCGGGCAAAGGGGTTGTGTCGCATAGGTCAACGGCTCGCTAGAGCCGGCCGAGCAGAAGCAAAATGAGGACGACGACCAGGATCGTGCCGACCAGTCCGGATGGGCCATAACCCCACGACGTGCTGTAGCCCCAGCGCGGAAGCGCGCCGATCAGTATGAGAATGAGAATAACGACGAGTATGGTGCCCATGAGCGCAATCCCCGCAATGCTGCCGGATCGCCGGAGCCGGTCATCGGAAGTCCGGACCCGTTAATTCCCACTGCCCGGAAAAGTTCCATCGCGGGTTTGTGAGCGGCCGGTGGGTTGACATGGCCGAGCCGAACTATCGTCACAGGGAACGCAAATGCTCCCTCCGTGTTTGTTGTGGCAGCCGCGGATCGCGGCGCAAGACAATCACGGGGCAAGTCATGGCACACCCAATCCCAGTCTCTTCCGCACGCTTTGCGCAGGCTTTCGCCGTTGCTGCTTCAACGCTGTTCGCCGTCTCGGCCTTCGCCGGTCCCGCGTCTGCGCAAGCGCTGAGCTACGCGCCGCAGTCGTCGGGACCGTTTTCGAGCGACGATGCGATGCTCACTGCGCCGCCGCAGCCGGGAGTTGCCGAAGGCGCCGATGCCGATTCCGTCCTGCCGGAGCGGCTGCGCCGAACCGTCGTCGCCTACAATACGCACGAAGCGCCGGGCACGATCATCATCGATACCGGTCACACCGCGCTCTACTACGTTCTTGGCGGCAACCGTGCGATCCGCTACGGCGTCGGCGTGGGGCGCGAAGGGTTTACCTGGTCCGGCGTGCAGACGATCTCGCGCAAGGCCGAGTGGCCGGATTGGCATCCGCCGGCGGAGATGATCGCGCGTCAGCCCTATCTGCCGCGTTTCATGGCTGGCGGCCCTGGCAACCCGCTCGGCGCACGCGCCATGTATCTCGGTGCGAGCGAATATCGCATTCACGGTACCAACGACCCCACCACGATCGGCAAGTTCGTGTCGAGCGGCTGCATCCGACTGACCAACGAGGACGTGGAAGACCTGTTCAGCCGTGTTCAGGTCGGAGCCAAGGTGATCGTGTTGCCGAAGAATGGATCGCACAAGAGCGCCAAGCCGATCGAGGCGCGGCGCGATCGCGGCACAACCGCCGCCGCCGACCGTGCAGCTTCCTCGCCGCGCAATGTGACGCCTGCGCCGCAGCGTCAGGCCATGAACCTGACGCCCGCTCTCGACTAGCTTCCGTTTGCTCCAGTCCTGGAGGACGCCATGACATCATCGTCTCGCGGGTTGCGTTCGGGCAGGGTTGTTGTCCTCGGCGCGGTGATGGCTGTGACGTGTACCGGCGCTGTTGGCTTGGGCGCGAGCGATGCCCGCGCGAACGACTTCTTCTCAAATCTGTTCGGCGCATTCCTTGGTCATCCGCAATCGTCGCGCCAGCTGTCCTATGCGCCTGACGGCTGGACGGATCCGCAGGATGTGCAGCAGCGCCCGCAGCGGCAGGCTTCCAGTGGTGGCGGGCGCCAGGCATTTTGCGTCCGGACCTGCGACGGCCGCTATTTCCCGGTGCAGACCGGCAACGGCCAGAGCAGCGCGGCTTCATGCAACAGCTTCTGTCCGGCCAGCGAAACCAAGGTGTTTTACGGCTCGGTCATCGATCACGCGGTCAGCGACGGCGGCAAGTCGTATTCGGCACTGCCGAATGCCTTCAAGTACCGCAACGAGATCGTTGCCGGCTGTACCTGCAACGGCAAGGATCAGTTCGGTCTTGCCAAGGTCGATGTCCATGACGATCCGACCCTTCGCAAAGGCGATCTTGTCGCTGGCGCCGACGGCCTGATGGTGGCTGCGAAAGGCGCTGACAAGCGCGGCGCCTCGCTCAAACTGTCTCCGGCGCCCGCTTCGGTGCTCGCTCGCTTCGATCGGGTGCCAGTCGTCGCTTCGGATTGACCGGGTGACCGGCAATCCCTGTTCCCATCAGGGAACTCTCCGCAGAGTAGCGCGTTGATGGGCGTGATCGCGAACCGGCGTGTTGCCGGACGCAACTCCATTTTGATGAAGCGGGGGAATCCAGATGCTTATCGGTGTCCTGATTACGTTTCTGGTCGTCATTCTTGTTTTGTATTTGATCAACTTGTTGCCGCTCGATGGACGCGCCAAGCAAATCGCGCGGGTGGTCGTCATCATCATCGGCATCATCTCGCTGCTGAAATATCTCGCGGTGTTCTGACGATACGGACGGCCCAATAAAAAAGCCCCGGCGATTGCCGGGGCTTTTCCGTTTGGTATTCGCGATTCTAATCAGCCGGCGGCCTTCGCCTCGCGCCGCCGCTCGGTCAGGATGTATTCCGTGTATCCGTTCGGCTGCTCGCGGCCCTTGAACACCAGATCGCACGCGGCCTTGAAGGCGACGCCGTCGAATGCCGGCGCCATCGGCTTGTAGAGCTTGTCGCCGGCGTTCTGCTTGTCGACGACGGCGGCCATGCGCTTCAGCGAATCCATCACCTGTTCCTTGGTGACGACACCGTGGTGCAGCCAGTTCGCCAGATGCTGGCTCGAGATGCGCAAGGTTGCGCGGTCTTCCATCAAGCCGACATCGTGGATGTCGGGTACCTTGGAGCAGCCGACGCCCTGGTCGATCCAGCGCACGACGTAACCCAAAATGCCCTGGCAGTTGTTGTCGATTTCCTGCTTCACATCGTCGGGCGCCCAGTTCGACTTCGAGACCGGGACCGTCAGGATGTCGGACAGTTTTGCGCGCTGGCCGCCGGCCTTCAATTCCTGCTGGCGCTTCAGCACGTCCACCTGGTGATAGTGCAGGGCGTGGAGCGTTGCCGCGGTCGGCGAGGGGACCCATGCGGTGGTGGCGCCGGCCTGAGGGTGACCGATTTTTTGCGCCAGCATGTCCGCCATCTTGTCCGGCGCGGCCCACATGCCTTTGCCGATCTGCGCGTGGCCGGGCAGGCTGTCGATCAGGCCCATGTCGACGTTCCAGTCCTCATAAGCCTTGATCCACGGCTGCGCCTTCATCTCGTTCTTGCGGATCATCGGACCCGCTTCCATCGAGGTGTGGATTTCGTCGCCGGTGCGATCGAGGAAGCCGGTGTTGATGAAGCAGATGCGCTTCGAGGCGTTCTGGATGCAGGCCTTGAGGTTGACCGTGGTGCGGCGCTCCTCGTCCATGATGCCGACCTTCATGGTGTCGGCCGGCAGGCCCAGCATCTTCTCGACGCGCGCGAACAGCTCGCAAGTCAGCGCCACCTCGTCCGGGCCGTGCATCTTCGGCTTGACGATGTAGACCGAGCCCTTGCGGCTGTTCTTCGTCTTGGATGAGCCCTTGATGTCGTGGATCGCGAGCAGGCCGGACACCGCCGCGTCGAGCAGGCCTTCCGGAATCTCGGCGCCTTTTTCATCCAGCACCGCGTCGGTGAACATGTGATGGCCGACGTTGCGCATCAGGAGCAGGCTGCGGCCGTGCAGCTTGATTTCCTTGCCGTCGGGTGCGGTGTAGACGCGGTCGGCGTTGAGCGCACGGGTGACGGTCTTGCCGCCCTTGTCGAAGGTGTCCTTCAGCGTGCCATTCATCAGGCCGAGCGTGTTGCGATAGATCAGCACCTTATCCTCGGCATCGACGGCCGCGACCGAGTCTTCCATGTCGAGAATGGTGGAGACGGCGGCTTCGAGGATCACGTCGGCGACACCGGCCGGATCGTCCTTCCCGATCGGATGATTGCGATCGATGCGGATGTCGATGTGCATGCCGTGGTTGACGAGCAGAATCGCACTCGGTGCGCCGGCATCGCCCTGATAGCCGGCGAACTGCGCTTCGGTTTTGAGGCCCGTGGCGTTGCCGCTTTTGAGCTTGGCCGAGAGATGCCCGTTGATGACGCTGTAGGCGGTCACGTCGGAATGGCTACCCGCCGCGAGCGGGGCGGCAGAATCGAGGAACGCCTTGGCCTTGGCGATCACCTTGTCGCCGCGCGCCTTGTCGTAACCCTTGGCTTCATTGGCGTCGTGCGGAATCGCGTCGGTGCCGTAGAAGGCGTCGTAGAGGCTGCCCCAGCGCGCATTGGCGGCGTTCAGCGCGTAGCGCGCGTTGGTCAGCGGCACCACGAGCTGCGGGCCGCAGATCGTGCCGATTTCCTCGTCCACATTGGCGGTCTCGACCGCGTGAGTCGCGGGTTCGGGCCGCAGATAGCCGATCTCTTTCAGGAACGCCGTATAGGCATTCATGTCGAATGCCTTGCCTTTGCCGGCGCGATGCCAGTCGTCGATCTTAGCCTGCAAGGTGTCGCGCACGGCGAGCAGCTCGTGATTTTTCGGTCCGAGATCGCGGATGATGGCGGCGAGTCCCGCCCAGAAAGTGTCCGGCGTGATGCCGGTCTGGGGCGTTGCTTCCTTGGCGATGAAGTCGAACAGGACGGGCGCAATCTTCAGTCCGTGGGCGTCAATTCGAGGCATGTCAGGATTTCTCACGAGAAACGGCGTTAATCTGCTGTTTTCAGGGGTAAAGGGCAAACTGCCGGAAAATGCGGCGTTCAGGGCGCCCTTTTAGCGCCAAAGCGGCCCTTGTGAGAAGGGCTTTGGGACGGACGAATTGGCGCAAATAGGCTAACGGCGCCGCACCTCACGGGGTGCGGGGGCGCCGTTCCGGGCCTGTGGCTGGTGGTCCGCTCAGATGTTGGCGGCGAAGTCGGTCAGTTCGTCGAACAGGATGCCGGTTCTGATGAGCATTTCTTCGATCTCATCGGCCGCATCGCTCACCGAGCGCGCCGAGGTGTCGAGCGTCAGTTCCACGGTCTCCGGCGGCTGATAGTCGTTACCGATGCCGGTGAAGCCATGCAGCACGCCGGCCCGCGCCTTGGCGTAGTGGCCCTTGGGATCGCGGCTTTCGCAGACCTCGGCCGGTGTCGCGACATAGATTTCGCGGAATGTGCTGTCGGCGACGCGGCGCGCGGCGGCGCGGTCATCGCGCGACGGCGAGACCGCGGCAACAATCGCCACATGGCCGTTGCGCGCGAGATGCGTTGCGACCTCGGCGAGCCGGCGAATGTTTTCAGCGCGATCCGCCGTGGAGAATCCGAGGTCGCCGTTGAGGCCGGCGCGCAGTGTGTCGCCATCGAGCAGGATCGGCGATCCGCCGCGGCTGAACAGTTTCCGCTCGAGCGCGCGCGCAAGGGTGGATTTGCCCGAGCCGGGCAGTCCGGTCAGCCAGACCACGGCGCCGTTGTGGCGGTACCGCGCGGACCGTTCATCCGGCCGCAGCGCGGATTCGACCGGAACGATATCGACCGGCACGGCGCGCTGTCCGGCATCGACGCTGAGCACGAGACCGCCGCCGGCGATGCGCCCGTTGACCTCGATCACGAGGCGGCCGGTGCGCGGATTGTCGGCGTAAGCGTCGGCGGCGAGCGGCTGTGCCAGCGAGATATCGATTTCCCCGACATGATTGCGCGCGATGGCCTTGGTCTCGGCGCTCGAGAGTTCGCCGGGATCGACGGCCTTTTCGATCGCCACGACGGTGGCGCGCGTTTCCTTGTTGCCAAGCCGCAGCAGGATGGAGGCACCGGCTGCGAGCGGTTGCTCGTGCAGCCAGAAGATGCGAGCCCGGATTCTCCGCGTGTCTCGCGGCGCCGCGCCGAAATGGGCGATGACGTCGCCGCGCTCGAGGAACAGTTCGCGGTCTAGCGTGATGCCGACCGAGCGGCCCGCGCTATGCTGGCCGGCCAGCGGCGCAGGCCAACCTTCCACACCGCGGATCTTTGCGATCTTGCCCGTGGGCATGATCACGATCTCGTCGCCGGCGGTCAGGCTGCCGGACTCGATGCGGCCGGCCACGATGCGGCGGTCGTCGAATTTGTAGATCGCCTGGACGGGGAGGCGCAGCGCCAGTTCGTCGAGCGGTCGCGCCGGCTCGAGCGCATCGAGGGCCTCGATGACGGTCGGACCGTCATACCAGCCGATCCGCGCGGTGTGTTCGGCCACGCCGTCACCGTCGCGGGCTGAGATCGGAACGACGGCCGTCGGTGCGACGCCAAGGCCGGTCAGATGTGCGTAAATCTCGTCGCGGATCGCGTTGAAGCGATCCTTGCTGAAATCGACGCGGTCCATCTTGTTGACGACGACCGCGACCTGTTTGACGCCGAGCAGGTGCAAGAGATAGCCGTGGCGGCGGGTCTGGTCGCGTACGCCTTCCAGCGCGTCGATGATCAGCACCGCGGCATCGGCTTGCGAGGCGCCGGTGATCATGTTGCGGAGGAATTCGGCGTGGCCGGGCGCGTCGATCAGCACCACGTCGCGTGAGCGGGTGCGGAAGCGGATCTGCGTGGTGTCGATGGTGATACCCTGGTCGCGCTCGGTCTGCAGCGCATCCAGAAGAAACGACCATTCGAACGGCATGCCGCGCCGCGCGCTGACCGCCTTCAGCATCTCGAGCTTGCCGTCGGGCAGGCTGCCGGTTTCGTGCAGCAGGCGTCCGACCAGCGTGGACTTGCCATGATCGACATGGCCGACGATGACAATGCGAACCTGGGGACGGGTTGTGCCGGTCGGCGTCGCGAGAACGGCGTTCGGCGCGATAGGGGGGACGATCATGTTCATCGATGCGCTCGATTGTCTTGTTTTCAGAGATAGCCGGCAACGCGAAGCCGCTCGAACGCGTCTTCGGTTTCATGGTCGAGCGCGCGCCCGGCGCGCTCGGGAATTTTTGTGCTGTCGAGCTCGATCAGGATGTCGTCAATGCTTGCGGCATTCGATGCGACGGGGAATGTGATGTCGGAATCGCCCAGCGAGCGGTAGCGCTTGCCGTCCCTGGCGAGATACAGCGGAATGATCGGGATGTTCTCGCGCTTGGTGTAGGCCCAGATATCGGCCTCAGTCCAATGCAGGATCGGATGAATGCGCAGGTGCGCGCCGGGTGGCGGCGAGGCGTTGAACTGATCCCAGAATTCCGGCGGCTGGTCGCGCACGTCCCATCCGCCTTCGGTGCCGCGCGGCGAGAACACGCGCTCCTTGGCGCGGGTGGCTTCCTCATCACGGCGGATGCCGGCGATCAGTCCGTCGAAGCCGTATTTGGTCAGCGCCGTCTTGAGACCTTCGGTCTTGCGCGCGGCGGAGCGCGCCGCCGGCGGCAACGTCGGATCGACAGCATCGATTGGGGGGCAGGGCTCGACGCGCAGATCGAGATCCCATTCCTTGCCGAAGCGATCGCGGAACGCGTACATCTCCGGAAATTTCTTGCCGGTATCGACGTGCAGCGCCGGGAACGGCACGTGGCCGAAGAAGGCCTTCCGCGCCAGCCAGATCATCACGTTGGAATCTTTTCCGAGCGACCACAGCAGCGCGAGCTTTTTCAGCCGCGCGAACGCTTCCCGCAAAATGTAGATGCTCTGCGCTTCCAGC
>JBQCIZ010000341.1:0-3821 GCA_051953235.1 Nitrobacter sp.
GTCGATCCACCACAACGACGCCACGAATCCGAATGACACCATGAATCTGGGCGCGACGATCTCGGCGCAGCTCGCGGTGACGGATAACGATGGCGACACCGTTACCCAGTCGGTGACGATCGGCAGCGATATCCACTTCAATGACGACGGCCCGAAAGTTTCGAGCATCTTCGCATCGGGCTCGGTGATTCAGGACGAAACGCCCGGCGTGACTGGCGCCGATCCGGTCCCATCGAACGACGTCAGCAGTGCTGATTTGCCGACGGGCGTTCTGGCGCTGTTTGACGCTGTGGCAAACAAGGGTGTCGATAGCGACGTCAGCAACGCGCTGAAAGATCACGACGCGCTCGGATTCGCCACCAGCGCGGGATCGGTTGTGCACGTTGTCGCGAACTTCGGAGCCGATGGCCCTGCGACCAGCGATTCACAGATCCTTTCGCTTTCGATCAATGGCGGCGACGGCGCCAATTCCGGCCTGAAGACGACCGATGGCCATGAAATCGATCTGTTCCTCGAGGGCGGACTGATTGTCGGCCGTTATGACAGCGACAACAGCGGTCAGGTCACGGGTGCCGATGCGGCTGCGTTCGCCATCGCGCTCGGACAGGATGGTTCGATCAGCGTGGCGCAGTACGTCTCGCTGTTCAATCCGACGCCGGGCTCGAGCTACGACGAGGCTGCAACCGGGCTGAAGAACATCCAGGCGACTGTGACTCTGACTGACGGCGATGGCGATCACACCTCGCAATCCGTCAATATCAGCAGCAATATCGTCTTCCAGGACGACGGTCCGACGCTGACGGTGACCGCACCGGCTGCGATCAATGGCCTCGACTTCGGCAATTTCGTGCTGAACGGCAACGAGTGGGGCAACGGCAGCGGCGTTGCGACCGGCACCAATGGCGGCTGGACCATCTCCGACGCCAATGATGGACATAGCGCTGGCGATCAGATCGGCAATACCGGCGGCGGCACCGTGCAGCTCGAGCGCGTCGGCGACGGCTACGAGGGCATGCACTCGTCGAACAACGGCTACATGGTCGATCTCGACGCGTCGCCGCACGACGTCAAGATCAGCCAGACCGTGACAGGCCTGGTCGCCGGTCAGGTTTACGATCTGCGCTTCGAGGCGGGCGCACCGTTCCCGAATGAGGCACATCTGGAAGTCTGGTTCGGCGGGGTGCGGGTATTCGACCTTGCGCCGAACGGTCAGATGACCGCCTACGATATCCAGTTGGTTGGCGGCTCCGGCGACGGTAGCAACCTGCTCGAATTCCGCGAGACCGGCACGCCCGACAATCAGGGCACCTACCTTGCCAACGTGTCGGTCGGCGAAATCGTCATTGACGAAACCGCCGGCAATCAGCCGAACACCAACGACGTCAATCCGAACAACCTGTTCGATGCCGTCGCCCATCAGGGCACCGATCCGGATATGGCCGGTCCGCAGTTCGCCGCGGGCATCTCTGCTGTGGTCAACGTCGCGGCGAATTTCGGTGCCGACGGTCCGTGGCACGGTTCGGTCACGGACGCGACCGTCTACTCGCTGAACACCACCAACGCCATGGATTCCGGCCTGTCCACAACAGCCGGCCAGCACATCTATCTGTTCAACGAAACCTACGGCGGGGTCACCTACGTCGTCGGTCGCTATGACTCCGACAATTCGGGCTCTGTGAGCAACGCGGGTTATGGCAACAACACCGTTGCGGACGCGGCCGCGTTCGCGTTCCGCGTCGATCCGACCACCGGCGTGCTCTCGCTGGTTCAGTATGTGTCGCTGCATCAGCCGGACACTCTGAGCAACAACGAGGGTGTGTTCCTGAACAGCGGTTCGCTGTCGGTGAGCGTCACCGTTACCGATGGTGACGGCGACACCGCGACCCAAAGCGCGGACATTTCGGCCAACATCCGCTTCGATGACGATGGACCGCAGGCCGCTCTGGTCGCGACTTCGGCAACCCTGACGATCGATGAGACGGCAGGGCAGGACGCCGGCACCAACGACGTCGCCCATATCGCTGATTACACCGCTCTGTTCAGCGCCATCGTCGGCACGCCGATCGAGATCGCCCAGAGCCAGAGCGCCCTGGTGTCCGCGACCGGTACGGTCTATGGCGCCGACGGGCAGGGCGCAGCGCCAGCCTTCGCGCTGAATGTGTCGTTCAACGGTGTGGATTCAGGCCTTGATGCGACCGACGGGCGAAGTGTGTTCCTGTTCAAGGAAGGCAACCTCATCGTCGGACGTGAAGGCACCGCGGGCGATGCCGCCGATGCCAACGGTTCGGTCGCCGTTGCGATCGCGCTCGATAGCGGCACGGGCGTTCTAACGGTTGCCGAATACACCGCGCTCTATCATCACAACCCGCTCGATCCGAACGAAGCGGCCACGCCGCTGTCGATCGCCAACGACGTTCTGCAGGCGACCGTGACGGTGACGGACGGCGACGGCGACAAGTCCGTGGCATCGGTCGGCATCGGCGGCCAGATCCATTTCCTTGATGATGGCCCGACGGTTGCGCCTGCGCCGCTGAACCAAATCGTCAACGGAGATTTCTCGCAGGGCGTCTGGACCACACCGGATTGGTGGGGATCGATGTCCACCAATGTGACCGACTGGTCGCTGGCCGCGTCTCCAGTGGGGCCGGGGACCGTCGATCTCGAACGCGTGCCGGACGGCATCTATGGCATGCATTCGTCGACGAACGGCACCATGATCGATATGGGCAGTTCGCCCGGAAACATGGAGATCACGCAGTCGTTCACGCCGGGAACGCTCGTTGCGGGGCAGACATACGCGATTCAGTTCGAGGCCGGTGCTCCGTTCCCGGAGACTGCCAAGCTGGAAGTGCTGTGGGATGGTCAGGTCATCGGGACGATTGATCCGAGCGGACCCGGCACGCTGACATCCTACAACTATATCGTCACGGCAAATGGCACCTCCGATGCACTGACGTTCCGTGAGATCGGTACCGGCGATGCTCCCATTTCCGGCACATGGAATGGCCACGGCCTCGAGACCGAGGGCTATCACGGCACTTATCTCGCCAACGTTGGGCTCGTTGCGACCTATGTGGTCGATGAAGACGGCCTGCCTGCCGGCAATCAGGACCTGCCGGCTCCGTCGGAAGGCGACGCACCGGGATTGGCGACGTCGGTCGTTGGCGACCTCCACATCAACTGGGGCGCCGACAATTACGATTCCGCGACGCCGGATACCGTCGATGCGAACCGCTTTTACCAGGACAACGACGCGGGCACGCTGGTCGGCCGGAATGTCACGTTCACCAACACCGATATCGGCGTCAGTGGTGGCCTCAGCTATACGTCGCTGACGTCGCACGGCGACCAAGTGGTGCTCAGCCTCGACAGTTCGGGCACGCATCTCATTGGTTCGGCGACACACAACGGTGTCACACGCGAGGTCTTTGAAGTCTCGCTGACCGACGACGGGACAGGTGCGTTCAAATTTACGCTGCACGATGCCCTCGACCACGCACCGAACGGCTCCGAGAACGACATCGATATCACCTTCAATTTCACGGCGACGGATTCCGATGGCGACTCGGCCACCGGCACCTTCACCGTCGGTGTTGACGATGACGTTCCGGTTGCCACCGCGCCGGGCGACACGGTTTCGGTCAACGAAGCGAATCTGCCCAGCGATGCGAACCCATCGGGTCACACGCAGGCGGCGGTTGGCTTCCTGCACATCAACTGGGGCGCCGACAACGGCGATGCCAAGCATCTTGCCTTCGTCAAGGATGCTGACGGCCATGTCGTCGGTCCGGCTCTGACGTCGGACGGTGTACAACTCGACT
>JBQCIZ010000342.1:0-7765 GCA_051953235.1 Nitrobacter sp.
CTGCTGCGCTGGCTGTTCGATCCGATCTATGCCGTGGGGCGTCGCGCATGAACATTCTCCGGCAACTCGAACTCGGGCGGCGCGCCCTTCCGGTCGTTGTAGCATCGGAAGCGGCGGAGTGCGGTCTGGCATGCCTCGCGATGATCTCGCGTTATCACGGGCATGACGTCGATCTGAACGCGCTGCGTCAGCGGTTCGCGGTGTCGATGGCCGGTGCCTCGCTGAAGAGCCTGATGGGAATCGCGGATCAACTCGGATTTTCCACCCGCGCGATCCGGGTCGAACTGTCGGCGCTGTCGAAAGTCCAGCTTCCCGCTATCGCGCACTGGGACCTCAATCATTTCGTCGTTCTGAAGTCGGTGTCATCCAAGGGTATCGTCGTTCACGATCCCGCCATTGGACTGCGCTCCTTCACGATGGCGGAGGCCTCGAAGCATCTGACCGGCGTCATCCTCGAACTGGCGCGAAGCGAAACCTTCGAGCCGCTCGAAGCGCGGCTGCCGATGAAGCTGTCGCTGCTCTGGTCGAAGATGAATGGCTGGGGATGGGCGGTCGCGCAGGTCATGATCCTGTCGGTCGCCTTGCAGATCGCGGCTTTCGTCATGCCGCTGCAGATGCAGCTCGTGGTCGACGAAGCGCTGGCGCAATCCGACCGCCAGTTGCTGACGGTGATCGCTCTCGGATTCGGCGCGCTGGTGGTCATTCAGGCCGGGCTGGAGGCGATCCGCGGCTGGGCGCTGCGCATCTTCGGCCAGCTCCTGAGCTTCCAGATCACAGGCAACCTGGTGCGGCATCTCTTGCGGCTGCCCAACGACTATTTCGAGAAGCGTCATGTCGGCGACATCATCTCGCGTCTCGGCTCGGTCAAGCCGGTGCAGGACGCCATCACGCAGGGCGTGATCGGCACCGTCATCGACGGCATCATGGCGCTGATCGCGGGCTTCATCCTGTTCTTCTATTCCGCGACGCTCGCCGTCATCGTCATCGTCGGCGTGCTGATCAATCTCGGAATCACGCTGGCGCTGTTTCCGGGCACCAAGCGGCGCATGTCGGAATCGATCGTTGCCGAGGCCAAGGAGCAGTCGCACCTCATCGAGACCATTCGTGCCGCGACCACGCTGAAACTGCTGGGGCGCGAATCGGTGCGGGAAGCGACCTGGCGAAACCTGCACGTCGAAACCACGAACGCCAACATCGCCGTCGGTCGTTATCAGATCTCGCAGACCTTCCTGCAGTCCGTCGTCACCGGCCTGCAAACCGTGATCGTGATCTACGTCGCCGGCGTCACGATCCTGTCAGGCGCTGGCTTCTCGGTCGGCATGATCTTCTCGTTCCTGTCCTATCGTCAGACTTTCACCGACCGCGCGATGGCGCTGGTCAATCAGATGGTGCAGTTCCGCCTGCTGCGGCTGCATCTCGATCGTTTGTCCGATATCGTGACGACGCGATCCGAGGTCACGCAGGGCCTGCCCGGGCTGCTGGTCAATCAGGGCCACATGCGACTAAAGGATGTCTGCTTCCGTTATGGCATCAGCGATCCCCTGATCCTCGAAGACGTCAATCTCGACATCAAACAGGGCGACTATGTCGCGATCCAAGGCGGGTCGGGCGGTGGCAAGACCACGCTGCTCAAGCTGATGCTCGGACTGATTACGCCGACCGATGGCACGATCGAACTCGACGGGCATCGCGCCACGGCGGAGCGCTGGCGGAGCTGGCGTCAGAGCGTCGGCGTGGTCGCGCAGGACGACAGGCTGATGTCCGGCACCATCTCGGAAAACATCGCGGGCTTCGATCCGAACCTCGACATGGAGCGCGTGGTGGCCGCCGCCCATGCCGCTCGCGTCCATGCGGATATCATGCGTTTCCCGATGCAATATCTTAGTCTCGTCGGTGACATGGGCTCGACGCTGTCTGGCGGACAACGGCAGCGGGTGCTGCTGGCGCGTGCGCTGTACCGTCAGCCGCAGATCCTGATTCTCGACGAGGGCACCGCGAATCTCGACGAGCAGAACGAGGAACTGATCGCGGATCTGATCGATCAGATGAACATCACCCGCATCGTGGTGGCGCACCGGCCTGCGCTGCTCAGGCGCGCGCGGCGCGTATTCGCGGTCGAGAATCGCAGGCTGGTGCAAGTGGGCGGAACCGACATGGCGCGCCGCGACGTGCTGGCGGAGGCCGTCCCGCTGTCGGTTGCTCCGCCGCCGTAACGGCGAATATCCCGCGCGCAAGAAAAAAGCCGGCAAAGATGCCGGCCTTTTCCCACGCGTACGCGACGCAACTTGACGCTACGCTTACATAACCTCGGCGACCACGCGGCCAACGCCACGGCCGGTCAACCCGATTGCCCGGGCCGCGCCCGTCGACAGATCGAGCACGCGGCCACGGATGAAGGGACCGCGATCGTTGATGGTGACGACCACGCTGCGGCTGCCGTGGGTGACCTTGAGCTTGGTCCCGAACGGCAGGCTGCGATGAGCGGCGGTCATGGCGTTCGGATTCATGCGCTGGCCGGACGCGGTCCGGTTGCCGGCTTCAAGTCCGTAATAGGAGGCCATGCCTGAAAACGTCCGGCCTCCGCCGACAGAGTGTCCGAGCGAGGCGTTGGCATTCATCCAGGACGGTGCCTGGATTCCCTGGACCTCAGCGTGGCCCCGGTGATGATGGTGATGGCGGTGGTGGTGATGATGCCGGTGGTGGTGACGCGAGCGCGCAGAGGCCTCGGTCACGCTCCCCGCGAGCAGAACGGTCGCAGCGATCATGGCAACCACGGTGCGCGGCCGGGCGAGAAACCCCAGCGTCGATTTTTGCGAATGCAGCATATTGGAAGTCCCCTAGAGAAGTATTGCCGCCCTTGCGACAAGTGAAATCCTTACTCGTTGAGCTGCTGCAGGGTTGAGCCTCGAACTAAGGCGTAAAATTGGCGGGGAAATGCTTAATGACTCGGCTGAAATATCTTTTGATCAAAGAAAAATCGACAATTAACAGATTAAATACTTAATGTAATGGAATATATACGATAATATACTTCATTATACTGTAAAACGAAGTCATGGAGCCGCATGGCCAGCATTCAGCAAGTAATCCGCCGGGCTTTGACGTCTGACAAACTACGACCGCATGCAGGAAGTTGCTGCGGCACAGGCCCAACTCGCGTTATTCGGCGCATGACCCGCTGCTTTCGAATTACTGCAAAGCCGGAGGCGGTCAGTCGCGCGGCGAAGACCCTTGAATTTCTTTCTTGGTAAACCTGCAGGCCATGCGACAAGGCATCGCCTCACGCCGCCGTCATGTTGCACCTGCGCGCGCGCTATGTTAGCAAAGCCGCGATTTTAACGCTGCCGGTACGTTCAGGACCGGCCGAAAATCGAAGTTCCTATTGAATTCCAAGGGCTTGGGCCGCCTTAGCGCCGCAGTGTGGCGACGGTTTTTCCCTTGCGAATTTGACAGCTTGAAGAGCGCTCTGGTGGCTGCTGAAGATCCGTCGGTTTCTGGTGTGTCCGGTCGTTATGCAACAGCTCTGTTCGAGCTTGCGCGCGACGAAAAATCCATCGATGCCGTCAAGGCCGATCTCGACAAATTTGATGCCATGCTGACCGACAGCCCGGATTTGCTCCGGCTGGTACGGAGCCCGGTTTTCAGCGCCGATGCCCAGGCCAAGGCGCTCACAGCGGTGCTGGACAAGGCTGGCATCGTCGGCACGACCGCGAAATTCCTGAAAGTTCTCACCGCCAACCGCCGGCTGTTCGCGGTGGCTGAGGTGATCCGCGCGTTTCGTGCGCTGGTCGCCAGGTTCAAGGGCGAGGCCACGGCCGACGTCACCGTCGCCGAAAAGCTCAATGACAAGAATCTCGACGCTCTGAAGACCGCACTGAAGTCGGTGACGGGCAAGGACGTCGCGCTCAACGTGAAGGTCGATCCATCCATCATCGGCGGGCTGATCGTAAAGGTCGGTAGCCGCATGGTGGACAGCTCGCTCCGCACCAAACTCAACTCGATCAAGCACGCGATGAAAGAGGCAGGCTGATGGACATCCGCGCCGCGGAAATTTCCGCGATCCTCAAGGACCAGATCAAGAATTTCGGCCAGGAAGCTGAGGTTTCCGAGGTTGGACAGGTGTTGTCCGTCGGCGACGGTATTGCCCGCGTCTACGGTCTCGACAACGTCCAGGCCGGCGAAATGGTTGAATTCGAGAACGGCACCCGCGGCATGGCGCTGAACCTCGAAACCGACAACGTCGGTATCGTTATTTTCGGCGCCGACCGCGAGATCAAGGAAGGCCAGACCGTCAAGCGCACGCGCGCCATCGTGGACACCCCGGTCGGCAAGGGCCTGCTCGGCCGCGTCGTCGACGCGCTGGGTAACCCGATCGACGGCAAGGGGCCGATCCAGGCGACCGAGCGCAAGCGCGTCGACGTCAAGGCGCCCGGCATCATTCCGCGCAAGTCGGTGAACGAGCCGATGGCGACCGGCCTCAAGGCGATCGATGCCCTGATCCCGATCGGTCGCGGCCAGCGCGAGCTGATCATCGGTGACCGCCAGACTGGCAAGACAGCGATCGCGCTCGATACGATCCTCAACCAGAAGCCCCTGAATGTCGCGGGCGCGCCCGAGAGCCAGAAGCTCTACTGCGTCTACGTCGCGATCGGCCAGAAGCGCTCCACCGTCGCCCAGTTTGTGAAGGTTCTGGAAGAGCAGGGCGCGCTGGAATACTCGATCGTCGTTGCAGCCACCGCGTCCGACCCGGCGCCGATGCAGTACATCGCGCCGTTCACCGGCTGCACCATGGGCGAATACTTCCGCGATAACGGCATGCATGCCGTTATCATCTATGACGACTTGTCGAAGCAGGCCGTCGCCTACCGCCAGATGTCGCTGCTGCTGCGTCGCCCGCCGGGTCGCGAAGCTTATCCCGGCGACGTCTTCTATCTGCACTCCCGCCTTCTCGAGCGCGCCGCCAAGCTCAATGATTCGCTCGGCAACGGTTCGCTGACGGCGCTGCCGGTCATCGAGACCCAGGCCAACGACGTGTCGGCCTACATTCCGACCAACGTCATTTCGATCACCGACGGTCAGATCTTCCTCGAGACCGATCTGTTCTTCCAGGGCATCCGCCCGGCGGTGAACGTCGGTCTGTCGGTGTCGCGCGTCGGCTCGTCGGCGCAGACCAAAGCGATGAAGAAGGTCGCCGGCAAGATCAAGGGTGAGCTCGCGCAGTACCGCGAAATGGCGGCGTTCGCGCAGTTCGGCTCGGACCTCGACGCCTCGACCCAGCGCCTGCTAAACCGCGGCTCGCGCCTCACCGAGCTCCTGAAGCAGCCGCAGTTCTCGCCGCTGAAGATGGAAGAGCAGGTCTGCGTGATCTGGACCGGCACCAACGGCTATCTCGACGCGCTGCCGCTCAACAAGGTGCGCGCCTTCGAGGATGGCGTGCTGTCGCTGCTGCGCGGCAAGGAAGTCGCAATCCTCAACAGCATCCGTGAAAGCCGCGATCTCAGCGACGACACGGCAGCCAAGCTCAAGGCCGTTGTCGAGGGTTACGCCAAGACGTTTGCCTAAACGGTCATGGCCGGGGTTGTCCGGCCATTCGCGCACTTGCGCGAGAAAATTCACGACGAGAATGTCCGGCACAAGGCCGGGCATGACGAGAGTTAGAGGTTGACGATCAGAGGGTCTGATCGTCAGGGTTGAGATTAAAGAGATAAAGAATGGCGTCTCTCAAGGACATGCGTGTCCGCATCGCCTCGACCAAGGCGACGCAGAAGATCACCAAGGCCATGCAGATGGTCGCGGCGTCGAAGCTGCGCCGCGCGCAGAATGCTGCCGAAGCTGCGCGCCCCTACGCCGAGAAGATGGATCAGGTGATCTCGAACATCGCGAGCGCCGCGGCTGGCTCCGGCAGCGCGCCGGTTCTGCTCGGCGGCACCGGCAAGGATCAGGTGCATCTGCTGCTGGTCTGTACCGGCGAGCGCGGTCTGTCGGGGGCCTTCAATTCCTCGATCGTGCGCCTTGCCCGTGAGCATGCGCTGGCGCTGATGAATCAGGGCAAAGAGGTCAAATTCTTCTGCGTCGGGCGCAAGGGCTACGAGCAGCTTCGCCGTACCTTCGAGAAGCGGATCGTCGAACATCTCGATTTGCGCGCCGTCCGCCAGATCGGCTTTGTCAACGCCGAGGACATCGCCAAGAAGGTTATCGCGCGTTTCGAAGCGGGTGAGTTCGATGTCTGCACGCTGTTCTATTCGCGTTTCAAGTCGGTGATCGCGCAGATCCCGACTGCCCAGCAGATCATTCCGCTCAAGGTCGAGGCTCCGGCAGCAAGTGCCGGTCCGGCGCCGTCGTACGAGTACGAGCCGGAGGAGGACGAAATCCTGACCCGGCTGCTGCCGCGCAACCTCGCGGTGCAGATTTTCCGTGCGCTGCTGGAGAACAATGCGTCGTTTTACGGCGCCCAGATGAGCGCGATGGACAATGCGACCCGCAACGCGGGTGAAATGATCCGCAAGCAGACACTGATTTACAACCGCACACGTCAGGCGATGATCACGAAGGAACTGATCGAGATCATCTCCGGCGCCGAAGCTGTCTAAGTCGACCGAACGGGAGTTTGTCATGGCTTATTCGACGAAGGCGACGACCAAGGGCGGCCGCAATGGCCGTGCGATGCTCGACAATGGCGGCCTGGCGCTTGCCATGGGTCTGCCCAAGGAAATGGGCGGCGCCGGCGAGGGCCATAACCCCGAGCAGTTGTTCGCGCTTGGCTGGTCGGCCTGCTTCGGTCAGGCGGTGCTGGCGCTTGCCAAGAAGCACGGTCTCGACGGTCAGGCCGCCGAAGTCGGCTGCAACGTCACCATCGACAAGGACGAGGTCAGCTTCGCGCTGAAGGCCGAACTCAGCTTACGCATTCCCGGCGCCGACAAGGACAAGGTCAAGGCGCTGCTCGAAGACGCTCACAAGATCTGCCCGTATTCGCGGGCGACACGCAACAACGTGCCGGTGACGCTCAGCGTCCTCTGACACGCGTATTCGCTAAAGGAGATACCTCATGGCTACCGCAGCCAACCAGATCGGCCGCATCACCCAGGTCATCGGCGCCGTCGTCGACGTGCAGTTCGAAGGCCACCTGCCCGCGATTCTCAACTCGCTCGAGACCAAGAACGGCAACAACCGTCTGGTCCTCGAAGTCGCGCAACATCTCGGCGAATCAACCGTCCGCACCATCGCGATGGACGTGACCGAAGGTCTGGTCCGCGGTCAGGAAGTTACCGATACCGGGCTGCCGATCGCGGTGCCGGTCGGCGACGGCCTGCTCGGCCGCATCATCAACGTCATCGGCGAGCCGATCGACGAAGCCGGCCCAGTCAAGTCGGACAGCAAGCGTCCGATTCACGCCGAAGCCCCGGCCTATACCGAGCAGTCCACCGAAGCCGAGATTCTCGTCACCGGCATCAAGGTCGTGGACTTGCTGGCTCCCTACGCGAAGGGCGGCAAGATCGGCCTGTTCGGCGGCGCCGGCGTCGGCAAGACCGTGCTCATTCAGGAACTGATCAACAACGTCGCCAAGGCGCACGGCGGTTACTCCGTGTTCGCGGGCGTCGGCGAGCGAACCCGCGAAGGTAACGATCTCTATCACGAGTTCATCGAATCCGGCGTCAACAAGAAGGGCGGCGGCGAAGGCTCCAAGTGCGCGCTGGTGTTCGGCCAGATGAACGAACCGCCGGGCGCTCGCGCCCGCGTCGGCCTCACCGGTCTGACGATCTCGGAG
>JBQCIZ010000343.1:0-6808 GCA_051953235.1 Nitrobacter sp.
CTCGCCGACGAAACCAAGAAGGCGCTGAACAAGGCCGGCGTCCAGGAAAAGATGTTCGAGTCCTACAACAAGGGTGACAAGGACTTCACCGCGATCGTCTCCCGCATGAAGCGCGAGAACATCGATCTCGTCTATGTCGGCGGCTATCATCAGGAATCCGGCCTGATCGTGCGCCAGATGCGCGACCAGGGCATGAAGACGGTGCTGATGGCCGGCGATGCGCTGGCCGACAAGGAATTTGCCTCGATCACCGGACCTGCCGGCGCGGGCACGCTGTTCACCTTCGGTCCCGATCCGCGCAAGAAGGAAACCGCCAAGGCGATCGTTGAGCGCTTCAAGGCCAAGGGCGTCGATCCCGAGGGCTATACGCTTTATACCTACGCCGCGATGCAGGTCTGGTCGCAGGCCGCCGCCAAGGCTGGCACCACCGATCCGATGAAGGTGATGAAGGCGATCAAGGCCGGCGCGTGGGATACGGTGCTCGGCAAGATGGAGTTCGACGAAAAGGGCGACATCAAGCAGATCGACTATGTCGTCTACAAGTGGGACGATAAGGGCAACTACGCCGAAGTCGATCCCGGTAAGGGCACCTGAGGCACTCCTTGCTCATTTGAAAATAAAACGCCCCGGCTTGCCGGGGCGTTTTATTGGTAACGATCACATTGCGGCGCCGCGCTCACCCGAAATTCTGCAGCGCAGGAAACGTCTCCAGCAGCCAGATACTGACGTTCGAGATCGTCCCGGTGAGAAATGCAATCCCGGTCAGCACCATCAGCACGCCCATCACGCGCTCGACCGTTTCCAGATGACGCTTCATGCGATTGAACAGCGAGGCGAACTGTTCGACCATGAACGCTGCAATCAGGAAGGGTATGCCGAGCCCGGCCGAATACACCGCAAGCAGGCCTGCGCCTTTCACGACAGTCGCTTCCGCCGCCGCCACCGACAGGATCGCGGCGAGGATCGGGCCGATGCACGGCGTCCAGCCGAACGCGAAGGCCAGCCCCATCACATAGGCGCCCCAGAGGCCGACCGGCTTCGGCGCAGTCAGCCGCCCTTCCCGCATCAGAAAGCCGATCCGGGTCAGTCCGAGAAAATGCAGGCCCATGATGATGATGACGATGCCCGCGGCGATCGCGAGTTGCGCCGACCACTCACGGATCAGGCCGCCGATGATGCTGGCGCTGGCGCCGAGCGCAACGAACACCGTGGAAAAGCCCAGCACGAAGAGCAGCGCCGCGAGCATTACCGCGCGTTTCGAGGCCGTGGGCGACTCGTCATGGGCGACGTGCTCGATGGTAGCGCCGGTCAGATAGATCAGATAGGGCGGCACCAGCGGCAGCACGCAGGGGGACAGAAAGCTGACAAGGCCGGCGACCAGCGCGGCGGGAATGGTGACGTCATGAATCATGCGGCTACTTGCCCTGCGATATCGCCGGGATGCAAGGGGGCCGTCGGCTTTGCCGCCATACTTGTGATCGGGCGTGATCGAGTTGACCGCGGCGGCCACATGCCGTCATCTGCGGCGGAGCGTTGTGAGGCGGAATACGCCTGCCGCCCGAACGAGGTCAGATCATGAAAAACCTGCTCACCGACATCGCGGGCGTCCAGGTTGGTCATGCCGACGATGCGCGGCTGGCGTCGGGCGTTACCGCCATCGTGTTCGATACGCCTGTTGTCATGGCGATGGACGTGCGCGGCGGCGGACCGGGCACGCGCGACACCACCCTGCTCGACCCCGTCAACACCGTCGAACGCATCGACGGGCTCGCGCTTTCCGGCGGCTCCGCCTTCGGCATCGAAGCCGGTGGCGGCGTACAGGCCTGGCTTGCGGAACAAGGGCGCGGTTTTACGATCCGCGATGCCGTCATTCCCATCGTGCCAGGCGCCGTCTGCTTCGATCTGCTCAACGGCGGCGATAAAAAATGGGGTCGCTTCGCGCCCTATCGCGATCTCGGCTACGCCGCCGCAACCGCCGCGAGCACCAACTTCGCGCTCGGCAGCGTCGGCGCGGGTCTCGGCGCGACCACCGCCAACTTCAAGGGCGGCCTTGGGTCGGCCTCGGCAACGGCGCGTGACGGCGTCCGCGTCGCCGCACTTGCCGTCGTCAATGCGGTCGGCAGCGTCACGGTCGGCGACGGACCTTGGTTCTGGGCTGCGCCGTTCGAGATCGACGGAGAATTCGGCGGGCGGGGATCGCCATCGTCGACAACGCCGGACATGCTGGCCGCGCGGCTGAAAGGCGCGGCGCCCGCGCCGATCGAAAGCACCACGCTGGTCGCTGTCGTGACTGACGCGGCGCTCACCAAATCGCAGGCGAAGCGGCTTGCGATCATCGCGCAGACTGGCTTTGCCCGCGCCATCTATCCCGCGCACGCGCCGCTCGACGGCGATATCGTGTTTGCCGCCGCCACCGGCGAGAAAGCGATCGATCCACTGATCGGACTCACCGAACTCGGCATGGTCGCCGCCAACACGGTCGCCCGCGCGATCGCACGCGGTGTCTATGAAGCCACCGCACTCCCCTTCCCCGGCTCGCTGCCGGCGTGGAAGGACAAATTTGCAAGATGAACATCGAGGGCGGCCGCGATTGTCTGCAGCGGCACCGCAGGTGGTTTTACTGACAACGCATGGTAGCTATTTCAGTATAGATACAGATATATACTTGCTTTTACTGTGATATTTAGGGTTAGTTTCCGGTATAACTTGAGACGGCGTTTCACCCGGCCGATGGTCTTGTCGTGCGCAACATCGCGCACGCAACACAGTGGAGAAACGTCATGAAGAAGATCCTCGTTCTCGCGGTGCTCGCGACCACCTTCGCCGGCGCCCCGGCTTTCGCCAAGGGCCAGGGCATTGGCATCGGCGCCAACGTCCTCACCGGCCGCGGTGGTGTGATCGGGTTGCTCGACGGACGCGGTGCGCTCGTCGTCAACACGGCCGTCACCACCGGCAAGGGCGGCGTGCTCGGCGCCGTACTCGGCCGCGGCAACGTGCTGGGCGGGCTGCTTGGTGGCGGATGCGGTTGCCACTGAGGTGACGACGGCGGACGGGGCCATCCCCGTCCGCACACGGCGGCCTTATGTGCCGCGTCCAGACTCCTGCTTCCTGGCCGCTGGCTTGGCGGAAAACCGCTTGATGATCGACGACGTGATGACGAGCGCCTGCGCACCTTCGCCTGAGATCAGCGAGCCCTTCGCATAAGCCACATCGATCCCGAGCGACAGATCGTCAGCGATGTCGTGGATCGCACCGACACCGCAAGTCAGCGTCCGCGCGTGGAACGGCGAATCCAGATAGTCCGTCGCCGCATAGGCGATCGAGGCCGAGAGCATCACCTTCGGCTCCACGTTCCACGTAACTTTCGCGGAATACGCCGTATCGATGGTGATCGGCGAGATCGGGAACGTGGTCTCGCCGGCGCGGCGCCACGCGGTCAGATCGACCGTGAAGGGTTTTGGGCGCCACGTCAGGCTGACGTCGAACAACACGCGGTTGACGTTGGTGAAATCCGGATCGTGCCACGTTCCGTAGAGTTGAGAGACGGAAGCGAACGCGGTGATCGCATCGTCGTTGTATTTCGCGAACACGAACGGCTGCACCCGCTCGTTGTCGCGGCGATAGCCGAAGATGTCGAACTCCCGGAGATAGCGCCGCACCGAGAGGTTCACGGACGCGCCAAACTCGGCCTTGCCCTGCATGAGACTAACGCCGGGGATCAGCGTGCCGCGCCAATACTGCTCCGGATCGGGCAGGAAATCCGGAAAGATCGCATTGGTCTGGTTCAGGCTCGATCGTCCGCCCTCCGCGGTCACGAACAGCTTCACGCTGTCAAACTTCGCCTCCGCCTTCACCGACTGGATCAGATCGTTGGAGTGCAGATTGTAGGTGCTGGTGTCTGCAAAGGTCGTGGTGGAGTCCAGCCTGAAATCGTCATCGCCGAGCGAGCCGCGCAGGATCACCTTGCCGCCGAGTGAGGGCGTCAGTTGCGGTTGCGCGTAATGGGTTGCGTTGGCTTCCGCTGCGATACCCAGCGTATAACCATCGGCCTTCGTCCCGACCGCGAGCGCGGTATCGGTGGCGATAAACGCGCTGCCACGACCCTGCCCGGCCGAAAACTGTGGATTGGAATCGAAGCCGCCACGCAAACGGAAGGACGCGGTGAAGTCGTCATCGGCCGCCGCCGCGGAGCTGATGAAAGCCATGCAGGCGACACACAGAACGACTCGTGGGAAAGACATGCGTGCCCTCGCAATACCTTGCAGAGGACACGATTACGTGGCGCGTATGGTTATCGGATTGTGAAAACCGCCAGCGGCTGCGCAGTGATACGGATGCGGCGAACCGGAGGATACCGCCGCACGACCAAGCGAAGACTTCGCAGGGCTACACGCTGACCGAAAGCGATTGGGTCGCTGACGCGGAGATCGCCTGCGCCGCACGCTGGATCGCCTGCTGCATCAGATTGTAGGACGACGATGCGGTGCTCGACGTCGACGATGCCGGCGGGGACGTCAATGTCACCGTGGTTCCGTCGGCGAGCGTCGTTGTGGTGGTGGTCGATCCGTCGCTGTTGGTGACCGATGTGGTGGCGTTCAGCGCATCAAGCAGCGAATTGGAACTGGATCCGCTATCGCTCGATCCATCCGCGCTATTCGAGCCGTCCGAACTGGCGACGTGATGGTGGTGGCCGCCATGCCCGTGTCCGCCCGCGCCCTTCAGCGCCGACGACATCTCGTCGAGGCTCACCGAACCATCGCCGTTGGTATCCAGTTTGCTGAACACGTCGTCGGCCTGCGCCACATTGGTGCCGCCAGCGCCGAGCGCGCTCTCGAATTCGGATTTGCTGATCGCGCCATCGCCGTTGCCGTCGATCTGCGAGAACAGGTCCTGCAGCGCGTCGGACGGACTCATGCTGGCCGTTGTCGTGCCTGACGATTGCCCCTGCGCCGCCAGCAGCGCGGTCATGGTCGAAGGAGAAATGCCGTTGCTCGGCGTGCGACCGGCAGAGCTCGAGGCCGTTCCGGTGGAGGCCGTCGTGCTCGACGTGACATCGAACGAGGCGGTCGACGCCTGACTGAAAACGGTCGTGGCCGACGACGATTTCGACGACGATGTCAGCGATTGAAACGCGTCGATCGCCGACGACACAGCGCCCAAGGCAAACAGCATGGCCATACTCCCGACAGGCCGCAATACGCGGCTCGAACTCCGTTCAGGATCATCCGAGCAAGTGCCGTGCCATCAGGAAAATGCCGGTGGCATATGGAGTTTCGATGCGCGGCCGCCCGGAACGGGCGGCAGATAGTGCCATCACCGGCAGAACTTGCCGCGCACCTCGCCGGCGTTGCCCCTGCCAGCGGCCCATGTTACGCGAGACGTTCCCACAAACCGGGAAACGTCGGGAAACATTCATGTCTCAGACCCTTGCACCGCGCCCGCTCGTGATTGCACCGTCGATCCTGGCTGCTGACTTCGCCAAGCTCGGCGAAGAAGTTCGCGCCGTCGACCAGGCCGGCGCCGACTGGATGCATCTCGACGTAATGGACGGCCACTTCGTGCCGAACATTTCCTACGGCCCCGACGTCATCAAGGCGATGCGGCCGTACACCAAGAAGATTTTCGACGCGCACCTGATGATCGCGCCGTGCGATCCTTACCTTGAAGCCTTCGCGAAAGCCGGCTGCGACCACATCACGGTTCATGCCGAAGCAGGCCCGCATCTGCACCGCTCGTTGCAGTCGATCCGCGCGCTCGGCAAGAAGGCCGGCGTCTCCCTCAATCCTGGCACGCCACTCTCGGCGATCGAGTACGTGATTGATATGATCGATCTCGTTCTGGTGATGTCGGTCAATCCCGGTTTCGGCGGCCAGAAATTCATCCCCTCCGCGCTTGCGAAGATCCAGGACTTGCGGGCAATGACCGCGGGACGGCCGATCGACATCGAAGTGGACGGCGGCGTTGCGCCCGATGTTGCGGCTCAGCTCGCAGCGGCCGGCGCCAATGCATTCGTTGCGGGCTCGGCGGTGTTCAAGGGCGGCACGATGGCGTCCTACAAGGCCAACATCGATGCGATCCGCAACGCCGCGGCCTCCGCGCGCGGCGAGATGGTGTGATTTTTGTCGCGTGTCATCGTCGAGCACATTGGGCGTCATTGCCGCGCTTGACCCGGCAATCCATTGTCTTCGAAAAAGATGGATGCCCGGATCAAATCCGGGCATGACAAGCTGAAATGAACAAGCGCTAGCCCTGCGCCGGTGCTTCCAGTCCCCTGAGCAAGAGGTCGAGCACCGCGTCGGTGCGCGCCGCGAGCGCGGGATCGTTCCACTCCTCGGCGTGAGCCGGGTGATGAAAACGAATCGTGGCATCGAAGATCGCCTGCGCGGCGACCTTCGCATCGGCGACATGAAACACGCCCTGCGCCACGCCTTCGGACAGGATATGCGCGAGCTGATCGATCAGACGGTCCTTGTGCGCCTTCACCACCTCGCGCGCGTCCTGCGCCAGCGCGAGATAGGTCGCAAACATCTCGGGGTCTTCGGACACCTTCGTGCACTTGATGGCGAACTGGGTGCGCAGCCAGCGCTCCAGTTTTTCGCGTGCGGGACCGGATTCATTGGCGATCTTCTCGAGCGGCGCATTGGCGCGATCGAGCCAGCGCCGCGCCACCGCATCGCGCAACGACGCCTTGGAAGGGAAATGCCGGTAGACGCTGCCGTGGCTGACATCGAGCGCGCGCGCGACGTCAACGACGGTCGCCTTGGCAAGGCCATAGCGCCGCAACACGTCCTCGGTGGTTTCCAGAATT
>JBQCIZ010000344.1:0-3515 GCA_051953235.1 Nitrobacter sp.
CCCTAGCATCGACACCGGCTCAATTGCCTTGTCGGTGGAAATCATCACCATCGCTTCCGCGCCCGATGCCAGCGCCGCGTCTGCGACGTTGACCGAACCGAAAATATTCGTCTTGACGCCTTCGCTCCAGTCACGCTCGAGAATCGGAACGTGTTTGAGCGCCGCCGCATGAAACACGATATCAGGCTTGAATTCGGCCATTAAACGCATCAGCCGGTCGCGATCGCGGATGTCGGCTATGCGTCCCTCGATTACTGCCGTCTGAGTCTTCTGAGCCAAGGCTTCCATGATCGTGTACAGTGCAGGCTCGGAATTCTCGATAACCAGCAACCGGCCTGCTCCGAAAGTCACGACGCGGTCGCAGATTTCCGAACCGATCGATCCGCCACCACCGGTAACGACCACCGACTTGTTCTTCACGAGACCTTCGAGGCGCTCATAGTCGATCAGTTCGCTCGGACGGAGCAGCAGGTCTTCGACAGCAACCGGCGCCAGCCGCGGCATTTCCCGGCTTTCTTCCAGCGACGGCAGCCGGCTGACCTTCAGACCCAGCTTGCGTCCTCTTACCAAGACGGCGTCCGGTTGCGCCGCTGGTTCAAAGGCAGACGGTGTCATCACGACGCGCTGAATCGGCTTCTCCCGTTTGGCGAAATCGTTCACGATGTCGTCGAGATCGTCGATGCCTCCGAGCACGGGAATGCCGCGAATGGTCTGCCCCCGATCGGCCGCTGACGGAGACAGCAGACCAACAGGCCATAATTGCTTCACCGCACCGCTTTCGATCGATCTCAAGAAGATTTCGGCATCGGCGGCGCGACCCACCAGAAGCGTCGGCGACGTCTCGATCGATCGGGCGCGGTTGATGGTGCGTGTATAGCGGAAATAGCGATATGCGATGCGGGGACCGCTGAGGAACGCGATTTCGAGGAACCAATAGATCAGCATGGTCGTCTTGCCGAGGAAGATCGACCCGTAGAAGTTCGGCGCCAGGAAAATATAGTCGATGAAGAGCAAGACGCCTGTCAGCACTGTCGCTGCCGCCACAATATTCAGCGCGTCCGGCAACGAAATGAATCGCCACTTCGTGGTCGTCAGGTTGAAAAAATAGCAAACAACCACGCTGAATGCGACGAAGCCGGGAAGAATCAAGAAAAGTAGCGATGCGCGCGAATGAAATTCCTGTCCCTGAAAGCGCAAGGAAAAACTCAGGACCACGGCAACCGCAGTAGCGATCGCGTCGTGGAGAGCAATCAGCAAATTACGCCAACCGAGATTTCGCAAACGATTCATTAGGCTGCCAATTCTCTTGTCACTTTGAACAATGCGACCGACTCAACGGTCTAAATCTATTTACCGTTTCGGCTCGCCAGTCGCCATCGAAGCCGCTTCTTAACATTCCGCCCGCAATTCCGACGCCAATAACATAGATCCATCCTTCGACGAAATCGGACAGATGCGAGTTGAAAATCGATCCGACGACATTCTGAACCACGACGAGCGTCCCCAACCAGGATCCCCAACCATTGCCACGGAACATCCAGTAATGCGCGCCCCACATCGCGAACAGCAAAGCAATGCCCAGGCTTCCCCACTGGATCCCGAAATAGAGTGTCTGGTTGTGCGGATTGCTGACGGCCTCTGCCGCCAGGCCGGTTTTGCCAATCGCAGCTCTTTCAAACAAGCCGCGAACAGACCCGGTGCCATGACCGACAAGCGGCGCCTCGCGTAAAAACTCCAGCGACTTTTGCCAGAACTCCAGACGCAAACCGGATGAGTTGATCGTGCTTTCGCCAACAGACTGCTCATACCCGGCGCGGATATCGCCAAGGCGAGTACGGAAGTAAGGCGAGTAGGTCCAAAATATCATGATGAACGCGGTCATCAGTATCATGACCAGAATGGCGGCGCGGCGGCTCAGACACCTCGCAGTAAGGACAAGAGCGACGACGGGAACGGTCACAAGTGCGGTACGCGCGGAAACCACGAATAGCGGATTTGCAAGAAATCCTGCTCCGAGCAGCGCAAGGCAGGTTCCGACTAACTTTCTGCCATGCTTCCATGCAATGAGCGTGGCGATCGCACAGCCAAACGCGCAGACCACAAATTCCTGACTCTGGGTGATGTAGTTTTTGACCGGCAGTCCCGCATATCCACTTGGCCTCATACCGAGGCTGTTCTGAACATGGCTGGCCCAGGCTGGAAAGGCGTACATCGACCACGACAGGACCAATAGCAGCGTGCAGGACGTTAAAAATGCAGCGAAGACCTTGAGCCCGGCCGGCGAACGCTCAAAATGGAAGATCAGGAGCGGCAGGACCACCAGCTTGGCGGTCGGCCCCACATAATACATCCGCACATTCCAGGGAGCTTGGGACCATAGCGTTCCAACCACTGCCAGAGCGAACAGCGCAATCGGCAACGCGCAGACCGGGCGCTTCAGTGAACGCATGAATGCGCGAACGTCGATCGACGGTGCGACGACCAGAATCCAGATTACAAGAAAAATCGAAAGCAGCGACGTTGACCATGGAAGCGACACGACGGCCAGAATTGCCACGACGTCAGCTATGCGCGACCACGCAGAGGGGTCTCGCCAAAATGGCCGAATCTCTCCCGCTTCGACCGCAGAGTCTTTGCCGGTCAAAGTCGCCTCTCCTTGATCCGTGAAACCACGGACGTTGTACTGAAGCCGGACAGAACATCGACCAGCAGCACCTCGCCACCGTTGGCCGCGACGACATCATGCCCCACGACCTGCTCGCGGGTGTAGTCGCCGCCCTTGACCAGCACGCCCGGCTGAATCCGTTCGATCAGTTTTATCGGCGTGTCTTCTTCAAAGACCACCACGAGGTCCACCGCTTCCAGCGCAGCCAGAACCTCGGCCCGTGCCCGCTCGTCCTGAATCGGGCGCCCTTCGCCTTTCAACCGGGTCACGGACCCGTCGCTGTTCAACCCGACGATCAGGCGGTCGCAGGCGGCGCGCGCTCCGGTAAGCACCTTGACGTGACCGGGATGCAGGATGTCGAAGCAGCCATTGGTAAAACCAATTCGCAAACCCTGTTCGCGCCACGTTGACACACGCTCATCGAGATCACTAAGCGATTTAGCGATCTTCTCTTCGGCTGCGAGAAAAGCGTGCGGCAAAATCCTGCGGCGCAATTCAGCTACCGTGACGACAGCCGTACCGCTCTTGCTGACCGCAACCGCCGCAGCGGCGCTAGCCGCCCGCAGCGCGGTTTCCCAATCGGCGTCTGCTGCAAGCGAAACCGCGAGCGTTGCAGCGACCGTATCGCCTGCGCCGGTCACATCGCGAACCTTGACCGGGTGCGCGGGAACATGAATGACATCGCCCTCATGCGGCACGAGCGTCATGCCATGTTCACTTTGTGTTATCAGCATCGCTTCGCCATCTGCGAGCAACATCGCCTCACGGGCCGCCGTTGCAATGCCAGCTTCGTTGTCTGCACGGCTACGGGTCGCTTCTGCAAATTCCTTCCGGTTCGGCGTGAGCAGCG
>JBQCIZ010000345.1:0-3819 GCA_051953235.1 Nitrobacter sp.
CTTTGTTGTCAGCGCGGCGATCGCGGGCACGCCGGTCTGTGCGCGGGCGCTGACCCGGCATGTTCATGGCCGCATTATTGCATCAGGCAGCGAAGCCGAAGCGGTCGCGCCGCTTCCGGTCTACACGCTCGGCGCCGATGACGCGATCACGCGCGGGCTGCGCCGCGCCGGGTTGAAAACCATCGGAGATGTCGCCGCCCGTGGCCGTCACGAGATCGCGGCACGCTTCGGTGCGGCCTTCACGGCGCTGCTGGAGCAGGCGCTGGGGCAGTGCGATGCGCCGATCTCGCCGCGCAAGCCGCTGCCGGATTATATCGTCGAGAAGCGGTTTGCCGAGCCGATCGCCACCGACGGTGCAATCGCGATGACGCTGGCGAGTCTCGCGCGCACGCTTGTCGCTGCGATGGAAAAACATGGTAAGGGCGCGCGACGGCTGGAAGCGAATTTCTTTCGCACCGACGGCGCGGTGCGCGTCATCGCTGTGGAAACCGGTCGGCCCGTGACGAAAGGCGAGATCGTCGACCGCCTGTTCCGCGAGCGGCTCGATGCGCTGGCCGATCCGCTCGATCCCGGTTTCGGATTCGATCTGGTGCGGCTGTCCGCCGTGCGTACCGAGTCCGTGGTGCAGGAGCAGCGCGACCTCGATGCGCATGTTCGAGATAGCGACGAGGTGGCGGCGCGGATCGACCGTATCGCCGCCCGCATCGGCAGCCATCGCGTCGTCGTGCATCTGCCGCAGGATACGCATAGTCCGGAGCGTGCGGTACTGTCGCTGCCGGCGCAGCAGCACCTTGTGACGGCGATGCTTGCGGAATGGCCCGCGCGCACCGAGAGCGAGCCGCCATTGCGGCCGTTACGCATGTTCGCACGGCCGGAGCCGATCGAGGTGGCGCTGGCGGAAGTGCCCGACAAGCCGCCGCGCCGTTTTACATGGCGACGGGCCATTCATACGGTGGTGTGTGCCGAGGGCCCCGAGCGCCTCGCAATGGAATGGTGGTGCGCGCAGGACGCGCAGCCGACACGGGATTATTTTCGCGTCGAGGACGAAACCGGATTGCGGTTCTGGCTCTATCGCGACGGTCTTTATGATGAAGCTGTCGATCAGAATGACATCGGCGCTCAGCCGAAATGGTTCGTGCACGGGCTGTTCGCATGAAACATCCGCGCGACATCCCGGCCTATGCAGAAATCGGCATCGCCACCAATTTCTCGTTTCTGCAGGGCGGCTCGCATCCGCAGGAATATGTGCATCAGGCCAGCGAACTGCGGCTGCCCGTCATCGGCATTGCCGACTGCAACACGCTGGCGGGCGTGGTGCGTGCCTACAATGAACTGGAAAATCCCGAGGTCCTTTACAAACCAAGGCTGCTGGTCGGCTCGCGCCTCGTCTTTATCGACGGCACACCTGACATCCTCGTTTATCCCCGTGATCGCGCGGCCTATGGCCGGCTCTGCCAGTTGCTCAGCAGGGGCAAGCTGGCGGCGGAGAAGGGTGAATGCCGTCTGACATTGGAGGACTTGCTGGAATTTTCGGAAGGTCAGCTTCTTATACTGACCTTGCCGCATCGCTTCGAGACGGCGGTCGCGTTGAAGGTGCTGGATCGGTTACGTCAGAGCAATACGGACGGTGTCTGGCTCGCGGCGAGCCTGCTCTATCGCGGTGATGATCGGCGCCGCCTGCTGCGATTGCAGCGGATCGCGATCACCGCACGTGTGCCGCTGCTCGCCACCAACGAGGTATTATATCATCATCCGACACGCCGCCTTTTGCAGGATGTACTGACCTGCATTCGGGAAAAGGCGACCATCGATGCCATCGGCCGAAAACTCGAAGCCAATGCGGAACGGCATCTGAAGCCCGCGCATGAAATGGCGCGGCTGTTCCAGGATATTCCGGAAGCGATCTCTGAAACGGTAGCCTTTGCATCGCGCATCGCGTTCACGCTCGATCAGCTCAAATATCAATATCCTGATGAACCGGTGCCGCCGGGCAAGACGGCGCAACGGCATCTGGAGGATCTGACATGGGCCGGTGTCGAAAAATATTTCCCGAGCGGTGCGGATGAGAATTTGAAAACGGTTCTCCGCAAGGAATTGAACCTGATCGCCGAGTTGAAATACGCGCATTACTTCCTCACCGTGCACGACATCGTGCATTGGGCGCGAAGGCAGAACATCCTGTGCCAGGGGCGGGGGTCGGCTGCGAACTCTGCCGTCTGCTATGTGCTCGGCATCACCTCCGTCGATCCCACCAAGGTTGACCTGCTGTTCGAGCGTTTTATTTCCAAGGAGCGGCTGGAGCCGCCGGACATCGACGTCGATTTCGAGCATTCGCGCCGCGAGGAGGTGATGCAGTATGTCTATCGCCGCTACGGCCGCCATCGCGCCGCTGTTATCGCGACCGTCATCCATTATCGGCCCCGCCGCGCCATTCGCGATGTCGGCAAGGCACTCGGTCTGACCGAGGATGTCACGGCGGCGCTCGCCGACACCGTGTGGGGAAGCTGGGGCGACGATGTCAGCGACATGCAGATCAGACAGGCCGGGTTCGATCCGAAAAACCCCATGGTGCGCCGCGCTGTTGAACTTGCTACCGAGTTGATCGGCTTTCCGCGCCACCTGTCGCAGCATGTCGGAGGCTACGTGCTGACGCAGGATCGGCTCGACACCTATGTGCCGATCGGAAACGCCGCGATGGACGACCGAACTTTCATCGAGTGGGACAAGGAGGACGTCGATGCCATGCGGATGATGAAGGTCGACGTGCTCGCGCTGGGCATGCTGACCTGCATTCGAAAATGTTTTGATCTGATCGCGGAGCACAAGGGCAAGCGTTATGCACTGGCGGACATCAAGTCGGAGGATGACGACGAGGTCTATCAGATGTTGCAGAGGGGTGAATCCCTCGGCGTGTTCCAGGTCGAGAGCCGCGCGCAGATGAACATGCTGCCGCGCCTGAAGCCGCGGACGTTCTACGATCTCGTCATCGAGGTCGCCATCGTCCGCCCCGGGCCGATTCAGGGCGACATGGTGCATCCCGATCTGACGCGGCGCGCCATGGACCCCGCGACGATCGAATATCCCTATCCGAAAGGCGGCGACAAGGACGAGTTGCGCAATGTTCTGAAGCGCACGCTGGGCGTGCCGCTGTTTCAGGAACAGGCAATGCGCATTGCCATCGTGGCCGCGAAATTCACCTCGGAAGAGGCCAATGGATTGCGGCGCGCCATGGCGACGTTCCGCAATGTGGGGACCATCGGCTCCTTCCAGGAGAAGATGGTCAACAGCATGATCGATCGTGGCTACGATCCGGTATTCGCGAAAAACTGCTTCGAGCAGATCAAGGGCTTCGGCTCCTACGGCTTTCCTGAAAGTCACGCGGCGAGTTTCGCGCAACTCGTCTATGTGTCGTCATGGCTGAAATGGTTTCATCCCGATGCGTTCTGCTGCTCGTTGTTGAATTCCCAGCCGATGGGATTCTATGCGCCGGCGCAGATCGTCGGCGACGCCCGCAAGAACGGCGTCGAGGTACGGCCGATCGATGTGTCCCATAGCTTTTCCCAGAACACGCTGGAGGAGCGCGCGGGCAAGCATCACGCGGTGCGGCTCGGCTTCCGCCAGATCGATGGATTCAAATGGGTCGATCCGGATGAGGAATATCTGCAACGGGACAAAATCCAGCTAGCCACGACGGTACAAGGAGCGCTCCCTCTCCCCCCGCGCGGGGGGGGGGTTGGGGTGTGGGGCATTTTTGATGTCGCCCCCCCCACCCCACCCATTGCTGCGCCAGGGGGGCCCCGGGCGGTCGCCCACAACCCC